>PLYG01000122.1 GCA_003153335.1 Betaproteobacteria bacterium
AAATCCTCGTCGATGATGACGATGGGAAAGCGAAAGCGCATCAAATGCTCCTTGGGCGCGAAAGGCGTCGCAGACTGGCAAAAAGAAGAACGGTCCAGCCCGCACGACATCTGTCGGCAGCGGTGGACCGTCTTTGGCGCGATGAATTATACGCCCAACATGCGGCAGAACAAGGCCTCGTTCCACGTTCTTTCGCGCAGCTTTCGGCAACCGGTTCCGGCTATCACACACAGCGCTGGGCAGCGCTGCGCTGGTGCGCCGAATCCGAATTGGACAACGCGCGGGGCTGTGCGCTACGCTTGCCGCGCTGCTCGCCACCCGGTGTCGCGCAGGTTCCCGATTAACGCGCAAAAGCCAACCGATGGTGCAGCGTGCCAGCGGCACTTTTGGCTGCGCGGCCGCGGAGGAGCCCATGATAGTATCCACATCGTCCGCGACCGGCGCAGGAATTATCCGCGGCACGCGACTCCCTTCACAGCGCCGCGACTACGCTGGTCGAACCCATGAACGACGGAGGCTGGTGATGATGAATTGGACTAAATGCGTGATGGGCGCGTTGACCGCCGCTGCATTGTTCTTTGCCGCTGGCCAAGCCAGCGCTATCGACAAGGTGACGTTCGCGACCAACTGGAAAGCCGAGGCCGAACACGGCGGGTTCTACCAGGCGGTGGCCGATGGCACCTATGCCAAGTATGGGCTGGAGGTGACTATCCGGCCAGGCGGCCCGCAAAGCAACGAGCGCGCGCTGCTCACCGCAGGCAAGGTTGAATTCCTGATGGACGGCAACCTGGATCCCGCGTTCAATGCCGTGAAGGAGGGCATCCCGACCCGCGTCATCGCCGCCGTGATGCAAAGGGATCCGCAGGTCTTCATGACGCATCCGGGCCAGGGTCTGGACACGTGGGAATCGCTGAAAAAGGCCACGATGCTGGTCAGCCGCGCCGGCGTCGCCAGCTTCTATCAGTGGATGATCGCCGAACACGGATTCAGCGAACGCCAGATCAAGCCCTACACGTTCAATCCGGCGCCGTTCATCGCCGACAAGCGTTCCGCGCAGCAGGGATACGTAACGGCCGAACCGTATGCCGTCGAAAAACAGGGTGGGTTCAAACCCAACATCTTCCTGCTCGCCGACCACGGCTACGACACGTACGCGACGACCATAGAGACAACGATCGAGATGATCGAAAAGAAGCCGGATGTGGTGCAGCGCTTTGTCGATGCATCGATCATAGGCTGGTACAACTATCTCTACGGCGACAACAAGAAGGCGAACGCGCTGATCAAGAAGGACAACCCGGATATGGATGACGCGCAGATCGCGTTCAGCATCCAGAAGATGAAGGAATACGGCATTGTCGATTCCGGCGACACGCTGAAGCTGGGCATAGGCGCAATGACCGACGCGCGCGTCAAAAGCTTTTTTAACCGGATGGTCAAAGCGAAGCTGCTCAAGGCCGACCTGGACTACAAGAAGGCGTATACGCTGCAGTTCGTCAACAAGGGAGTCGGGCTGAACTTGAAGAAGCCGTGACGGGCACGGCTGTGAGCGCACCTGCCGGGCTGCCGGAGACAACTGCGACCGACGAGGCACCGCGCGCGCCGCCGCTGGTGCGCATGGCGCACGTCGGCAAGCGCTTCGGCAATGGCGTCATCGCGCTCCGGGACCTGAATCTTGAAATCTGTCGGCACGAATTCGTCAGCCTGCTGGGGCCATCGGGCTGCGGCAAAAGCACGGCGCTGCGCCTGATCGCCGGGCTGGGAACGCCGAGTACCGGCGCCATCGAATGGCCTGGACGTGGGGCTCTGGCGCGGGCCACCGACATCGGCTTTGTCTTCCAGGAACCCACGCTGATGCCGTGGGCCAACGTATTCGACAATGTCCATCTGCCGCTCAAGCTGCAGCGTCGGGCGCGCGGGGATCCGGGCGCCGCCGCGGCGATGAAAGTAGAGGCGGCGCTGGCGATGGTCGGTCTCACGGGATTCGAAAAGGCGTATCCGCGCGAACTCTCCGGCGGCATGAAAATGCGGGTATCGATCGCCCGCGCGTTGGTAACGCGGCCGCAATTGCTGCTGATGGATGAACCCTTCGCGGCGCTGGACGAAATCACCCGCATCAAGCTCAACAACGAGCTGCTGGAACTCTGGCGCAGCCAATCCTGGACGGTCGTGTTCGTCACGCACAGCGTCTACGAGTCGGTCTATCTTTCCAGCCGCATCCTGGTGATGGCCGCGCGACCCGGACGCATTGTTGCGGAACACGCGATCGACGCGCCGTATCCGCGCGACGAGGAGTTCCGCACCTCGCCGCGCTATAACGAATGCTGCCGCGTCGTCTCGCGCAGCCTGGCGCATGCGATGGAAGGCACGTGAGCACCATGGAACACATGGAACACATGGAGCACATGGAAAGCGCACCGATGGACCCGGCCGAGCGTCGCCAGCGCTGGCTGCGCATCACGCTGCCGGCCGTCATCGGTGTCCTCACGCTGATCGCCTGGGATTTGGTCGTTCGCCTGAACAACATTCCCCATTACATCCTGCCGGGTCCGCTGCTGGTGGCAAGCAGCCTGTGGAACGATTGGGGAACGCTATGGCCGGCGCTGCTCGTGACGGTCCGCATCACGTTCATGGCGCTGGCGGTCGCGGTGATCGGCGGCGTGGGCCTGGCGCTGCTGTTCGCCCAGTCGAAGTGGATCGAGATCAGCTTTTTCCCGTATGCCGTCGTGCTCCAGGTCACGCCGATCATTGCCATCGCACCGTTGATCCTGATCTATGTCGACAACACGCACATCGCCTTGCTGATCTGCGCCTGGATCGTCGCGTTCTTCCCGATCCTGTCCAACACNNGGCGGCCTGGCGCTGATCGGCGCGGTGGTCGCCGAGTTCACCGCGGGCACGGCGGGCAAAGGTTCGGGGCTCGCTTACCGGATACTGGAATCGGGCTACCGACTGAACATCCCGCTGATGTTCGCTGCGCTGGTGCTGATCACGCTCACCGGCGTGCTGATCTTCATTCTGTTCACCGCGCTCTCGCACCTGCTGCTGCACAAGTGGCACGAGAGCGCGCTCAAACGCGAAAGCTAAAGCCGCCCATGGTCTGGCCAGTGCCACTTCCCGTCGCCTCGCACCTCGTGCTGGAGAATGCCGCGGTGCCGGTTTGCCTGCTCGCGAGTGACATCGCAGGCGCCGCGCCCGATGGGGAGGGACTGGCGCGCGTGGACATCGCGCTGCAGGACGGTCGCATCGCGCGCATCACTGCGCATGGCGCCCAGCCCGCTCCCCCTGCCGCTGAAAAAACCAGCCTCGCCGGCATTCAGGTATGGCCATGCTTTGTCGACATGCACACGCATCTGGACAAGGCGCATACCTGGCCGCGCGCCGAGAATCCGGATGGCACGTTCGCGAGCGCGCTGGCCACAGCGGGGGCGGACCGAACGGCGCGCTGGAATGCCGAGGATGTCGCGGCGCGGATGTCGTTCGGGCTGCGCACCGCGTACGCGCACGGGACGGCAGCAATACGCACGCACCTCGATTCGATCTCGCCGCAGCACCGGATCAGCTGGCCGCTGTTCGCGACCATGCGCGAGCAATGGCGCGGCCGTATCGATCTGCAGGGGGTGTCCATCCTGCTGCTCGAACACCTGCAAGGCAGCGCCGGCGATGAACTGGCGGACTGTGTCGCCGCCCACGGCGGAATCCTGGGCGGCGTCGTGCTGCCCTCGGCAACACTAGCCCAGCAGCTCGACCGCGTGTTTGATCTGGCGGCAGCGCGCGGACTCGATCTCGATTTTCATGCCGACGAAACGGGCGACGCGAGTGCCGCGGCGCTGCGCGCCATCGCGCAGGCCAAGCTGCGTCACCGCTTTGACGGCAAGGTTGTGGTCGGGCATTGCTGCTCGCTGGCGGTGCAGCCGGCCATTGAGGTCGAACGAACGCTGGACCTGGTCGCCGCCGCGCAGCTGGCTATTGTCAGCCTGCCGATGTGCAACCTGTACCTGCAGGATCGCACGCCCGGGCGCACGCCACGCTGGCGCGGCGTCACGCTGCTGCACGAAATGCGCGCGCGCGGGATTGGTGTCGCCGTCGCCAGCGACAACTGCCGCGACCCGTTCTATGGCTATGGCGATCACGATATGCTGGAGGTGTTCAGAGAGGCGGCGCGCATCGCGCACCTCGACCGGCCCGTCGGATCCTGGCCGACGGCAGTCACGCGAACGCCAGCCGCGATCATGGGTCCTGGTTCACGCGGACAGCTAGGCGTCGGCGCTCCCGCCGATCTGGTGCTGTTCAACGCGCGCAGCTACTCCGAGCTGCTGTCGCGGCCGCAATGCGACCGGCTGGTCCTGCGTGCGGGCAAGGCGATCGATACCACGCTGCCGGACTACCGGGAACTCGATCACCTGATGGCGCGCGCGGGATCATGAGCTACGACATCGCCGGCCTCGCGGCTGAACTGGGCGCGACTCTGACCATCGCGACCATCGCCGATCCCGGGGTCAGGTGTTGACAATGCTGATGGTGGGGAACTTCGCAGTATGGTCCTCCGCCTGCTGGGCGACGAACACCGCGGTCTTGCGCGCGATGGCGCAATAGATTTCGGCGATCTTGCCGTCCGGATCGGCAACGACCGTCGGCCGGCCCGAATCCGCCTGCTCGCGGATCTTGATGTCCAGCGGCAGCGAGCCGAGGAACGGCACGTTGTAGTCGCGGCACATGGCTTCGCCGCCGCCTTGCCCAAAAATATGTTCGACATGGCCGCAGTTGGAGCAAATGTGCACGGCCATGTTCTCGACGATCCCGACAATGGGCACGCCGACCTTTTCGAACATCTTGAGGCCTTTGCGGGCGTCCAGCAGCGCGATGTCCTGCGGCGTGGTCACGATCACCGCGCCGGTGACCGGTACCTTCTGTGCCAGAGTCAACTGGATGTCGCCGGTGCCGGGCGGCAGATCGATGATCAGGTAATCGAGTTCGCGCCAGTTGGTGTCGCGGAGCAGTTGCTCCAGCGCCTGCGTGACCATCGGCCCCCGCCAGACCATCGGCGTCTCCGCGTCGATCAGAAATCCGATCGACATCGCCTGCACACCATATGCCTCCAACGGTTCCAGTGTCTTGCCGTCCTTGGATTCCGGCCGGCCGGAGACGCCCAGCATCGTCGGCTGCGACGGGCCGTAGATGTCCGCATCGAGCACGCCGACCTGCGCGCCCTCGGCGGCCAGCGCCAGTGCGAGATTCACGGCGGTCGTCGACTTGCCGACGCCGCCCTTGCCGCTGGCGACCGCGATGATGTTCTTGACCGCAGGCATCAGCTTGACGCCACGCTGCACGGCGTGAGCGATGATCTTTTGCGAAATGTTGACCGTCACGCGCCCAACGCCGGGCAGCGCGCGCAAATGGTCAGCGATCTGCTTGCGTATGATTTCGTACTGAGTCTTCGCCGGATAACCCAGCACGACGTCGAGCGCGACGTCATTGCCGGTGATCTGGATTTTCCTGATGGACTTGGCCGAAACAAAGTCGCGGCCGGTGTTGGGGTCGATCAGCGACTTCAACTGTGTTTGCACATCGGCTTCGGTGAAAGCCATACCTGAATCTCCTAAGAACTACGCACTATCAGAGCGACAACAGCAAGGTGTTGCTGCTAAAATGTTCAATTTTACGCTCTTTTGATTTCCTCTTCGAGTCCAAGACCCATGTCCCGCACGCGCACGCTGTTCGTCACCACCGCCCTCCCGTACGCCAATGGCCCGTTCCACATCGGGCACATCATGGAATACATCCAGGCCGACATCTGGGTGCGGTTCCAGCGCATGCGCGGAAACACCGTGCATTTTGTGTGCGCGGACGATGCGCACGGGGCGGCGATCATGATCGCGGCGGAAGCGGCGAAGAAGTCGCCGCAGGACTTCGTCGCGGAAATCGCCGCCGGCCGGGCCCCCTATTTTCGCGGCTTCCACATCGCATTCGATAACTGGCATTCCACCGACTCGCCGGAAAATGTCGCGCTATCGCAGGACATCTACATGAAGCTCAAGGCTGCCGGCTTCATCGCGACCAAAACCATCGAGCAGTTCTACGACCCGGTCAAGGGCATGTTCCTGCCTGACCGCTATATCAAGGGCGCGTGTCCGAAGTGTGGCGCCAAGGATCAGTATGGCGACTCCTGCGAAGCGTGCGGCGCAGTCTACGCGCCAACCGATTTGAAAAACCCGTATTCGACGCTCACCGGAGCGACCCCGGTGCTGCGCACCTCCGAGCATTTCTTTTTCCGCCTCTCCGACGCACGGTGCATCAAGTTCCTGCAGGAATGGACCCGGGGCAGGAACGGCCAGGGCCAACCGCGGCTGCAGCCCGAAGTCCTGAACAAGGCCAGGGAATGGCTGGCCGAAGACGAGGGTGCCGGCGGCAAGGGTCTTGCCGACTGGGACATTTCGCGCGATGCGCCCTACCTTGGGATTCCGATTCCGGGCACCACCGACAAGTATTTTTACGTCTGGCTGGATGCGCCGGTCGGTTATCTGGCGAGCCTGAAGAACTATTTCGATTCGGGCAAGGCGAAGACGGCCAGTGGCGCACCGCAGACCTTTGCCGAGTTCCTCGCCGACCCCAACACCGAGCAGATCCACTTCATCGGCAAGGACATCATTTATTTTCACACGCTGTTCTGGCCGGCGATGCTGCACTTTGCCGGCTACAAGGTACCTGACAACATCAACGTGCACGGCTTTATCAATGTGTCCGGCGAAAAGATGTCCAAGTCGCGCGGCACCGGCATCTCGCCGCTGAAGTATCTCGAACTGGGCATGAACCCGGAATGGCTGCGCTATTACATCGCGGCCAAGCTGAACGCCAATGTCGAAGACATCGATCTCAATCCGGACGACTTTATCGCGCGGGTGAACAGCGATCTGATCGGCAAGTATGTGAATATTGCGAGCCGGTGCGCCAGTTTCATCACCAAACGCTACGATGGGAAACTGGGCGACCACGACCCGGCCGCGGCCAAGCTGGAGCACGACTCGGCATTCGCGCACGACGAAATCGGACGACTCTACGAGGAACGCGAGTTCGGAAAGGCGATTCGGAGGATCATGGAACTGGCCGATGCGGCCAACCAATATGTGGATGCGTGCAAACCCTGGGAACTGGCCAAGGATCCGGCCGGCGAAACGCGGCTGCACTGTGTCTGCACCAGCGCGCTCACGTTGTTTCGCGATCTGACGATTTATCTCGCGCCCATCCTGCCGCATGTCGCGGAACGGGTCGAGAACTTTCTGAATGTTTCGCTCGCTCACTGGAATGACGTGAGCATCAATCTGGCGGCGGGTCACCAGATTGCAAATTACCAGCACCTGATGACCCGGATCGAGACCAGGCAGGTCGATGCATTGTTGGGGATCGAGTCCGAACCTTCGGCTGGCCCCAAGGCTGCGGTTGCCACCCCTTCGCCCGCGTCCGCAGCAAAGGCCGCGGCGATTCCCGCGCCGAATGCGTCGTCGCCATCGCCTGCGGCGCAAGTCAAATCGGATGCAAGCGTGACCGATCGCTACATTTCCATCGATGACTTCGCCAGAATCGACCTGCGGGTCGCCAAGATTGTCAATGCGGAGCAGGTCGACGGCGCGGCGAAACTGGTCAAGCTGACGCTGGACGTGGGCGAAATCGAAAACGGACAGCCGCGGCTGCGCACGGTATTCGCCGGCATCAAGGCGCATTACAAGCCGGAGGATCTGATCGGGCGGATGACGCCGATGGTCGCCAACCTGGCGCCGCGCAAAACGAAGTTCGGTTTGTCCGAAGGCATGGTGCTGGCCGCGTCGTTCCCCGACGATCAGGGCGGCGTGTTCCTGCTGCAACCGGACTCCGGGGCACAACCCGGGATGAAGGTCAAATAGGGATGCTCGCGGTTCAGTTGTATCCCGTCATGGCAAGTCGTTCCATCCGATGAACGTTGTACATGACTTCCGCGGTCGGTAGCCTGTGGACAGCCTGAACTTCGTTGCGGCCAGCCTCCTGCCGATCCACGTCGCGATCGGCGTGATCGTTGTCTGGCTGGCGCTGGGTGCGTTGGGTCTGGTGTCGCCGCGCAACCTCGACTTCGTCGGGCATACCCTGTTTCCGATCAGTTCGGCCGCCTCGCTGATACTCACCGGCGCCGGGCTGGCTGGACTGGGTGCCGAGCCGCAGGCGGTCGTGCTCGTGCTTGGTCTTCCCGATCTGCCGTTCCACATGCGGCTGGACGCGCTGTCGGCGTTCTTCCTGGTGCTGCTGGGCGGCGCGTCGGCGGGGATTTCCATTTATTCCGCCGGGTATTTCCGGAAGGGCGAAGGCACGCCGCCGGGCCTGCATTGCGTGCTGTATCAGTCTTTCCTCGCCGCGATGGCGGCGGTGATTCTCGCCGATGACGCCTACCTGTTCATGGTGGCCTGGGAAACGATGGCGCTGTCGTCGTATTTCCTGGTGACCAGCAATCACCGGCTCCCGACGAACCGCAGCGCCGGCTTTCTTTACCTGCTGCTCGCGCACATTGGCGCGATCGGCATCCTGCTGTGCTTTGGCGTGATGCAGGGCGGCCATGGCGACTACACGTTCGCGACGATGCGCGCGAGCCAGCTCACCGACTTCTGGGCCAGTGCCGCGTTCCTGCTCGCGCTGTTCGGTTTCGGCGCCAAGGCCGGTATTCTGCCGCTGCATGCGTGGCTGCCCGAGGCGCATCCCGCGGCGCCGACGCCCGTGTCGGCGCTGATGAGCGGCGTGATGCTCAAGACGGCCATCTACGGATTGCTGCGCGTGGCGTTCGACCTGCTGCAGATTCAGTTGCCGTGGTGGGGCGTGCTGGCGCTGGTGCTGGGTCTGTCGACCGCGCTTTTCGGGGCAATGTTCGCCGCGGTGCAGACCGACATGAAGCGGCTGCTCGCCTATTCATCGATCGAGAACATCGGCATCATCCTGGCGGGCATCGGCCTGACGCTGATCTTCCACACGTACAAGGCAGGTCCGCTGGCCGCGCTGGCGCTGGCGGCGACGCTCTACCACTGCATCAACCATGCGTTCTTCAAAAGCCTGCTGTTCCTGGTGACCGGCACGGTGCTCCATTCGACCAATGAACGCAGCCTGGGCAAACTGGGCGGGCTGATTCGCCACATGCCGTGGGTGGCCTGGCTGGGGCTGATCGGCACCATTGCGATCGCGGGATTGCCGCCGCTCAATGGGTTTGTCTCGGAGTGGCTGCTGCTGCAGGCGTTCCTCGCTACCCCGGGGCTGCCGAGCTCGTACCTGAGCATGCTGGTGCCGGTGGGCGCGGCCGCGTTTGTGCTCGCCGCGGCGCTTGCAGGTTACGTGATGGTCAAGTTCTACGGTGTGATCTTTCTGGGTCAGCCGCGCGAAGAAAAGCTGGCGCACGCGCACGATGCCGGGTGGCTGGAGCGTATCGGCCTGGGCTGGCTGGCGCTGGGCTGTGTGGTGCTGGGCGTCCTGCCGGTCGTCGTGCTCGGGCAACTGGATCACGTGACGGCGGTCCTGACCGGCAATATGCTGGGCCAGACGCCGGCAGGATCGGGCTGGCTGTTCGTCAACGCGATGTCGGCCGAGCGCGCAAGTTACAGCCCCGTCCTGTTCCTGCTCGGCGTCCTGATCGCCCTGCTGGCGACGTTTGCGCTGGTGCGCAAGTTCTATCATGGACGCATCCGGCGCGGCCCCGCGTGGGATTGCGGCTTCCCGCTGCAGACGGCGCGGATGCAGGACACGGCCGAAGGCTTCGGCCAGCCGATCAAGCAGATTTTCGAGCCCGTATTCCGCATCGACCGCCACGTGCCGAGCCCGTTCGACGAGCAGCCACGGTACCTGGGCAAGGCCGAAGACAAGCTCTTGTATGCGCTGTACCTGCCCGTCGCCAGGCTGGTCGAATGGCTTTCCACCGCGATCAGCGTCCTGCAGAGCGGGCGCATTCACATCTATCTTCTCTAGCGCTTTGTCACGGTGCTGGTGCTGCTGTTCTTCGTCCAATGATCCACGCGATATTTTCCCAATTGGCGCAAACCCTGCTCATCGTCGGGCTGGCGCCGCTATTGCTGGGCTGGGTCAACCAGTGCCGCGCCTGGCTGCAGAACAAGAGCGGCCCCGGCATCCTGCAGCCTTACCGTACGCTGAGAAAGCTGTTCGCGAAGGAAGCCGTGCTCGCGCACAGCGCGTCGCCGCTGTTCCGCGCCACGCCTTATGTGCTGTTCGCCTGCATGTGCCTTGCCGCAGGCATCGTGCCCACGCTCGGCACCGACCTGCCGTTCTCTCCCGCCGCCGACGCCATCGCGCTGGTGGGCATCTTCGCCCTGGCGCGGGTATTCATCTCGCTCGCCGCGATGGACATCGGTACGGCTTTCGGTTCGCTCGGTGCGCGGCGCGAGATGATGGTCGGTTTCCTCGCCGAGCCGGCGCTGCTGA
>PLYG01000248.1 GCA_003153335.1 Betaproteobacteria bacterium
AGATCGTTGGCGAACAGGCGGTTCAACGCATCCATGCCGAGGCTCGAAGATACGACGTCGAAGCGGCGCGCGCGCTGGTAGGTTTGAAGCGTCGGCGCGTCGCCCGGATCGAGGCCGAGCCGCATGCGCTCGACCACCGTTTCGGCCAGAGCCGCGACGTCGCGCAGGCCGAGGTTGAGCCCCTGCCCCGCCAGCGGATGAATGCCATGCGCGGCGTCGCCGATGAGCGCCAGGCGCGGCGCGACCGGGCTGGCCAAGCGCATGAAAGTCAACGGAAACGACGCCGTGGGGGTGAGCAGTTCCAGCCGGCCCAGAACCGAGGCGCCCGCCGCCGCGACCGTAACAGCCAACTCGCCATCGGTTAGCGCAAGGAGTTCTTGCGCCCTGGCCTCGGGCGCCGACCAGACGATGGACATGCGCCGGCCGGGTAACGGCAGCCACGCCAGTATGCCGCCGTCCGGCTGGAACCACTGCCAGGCGCGGCCATGATGGGCGAGCTCGGTGGTGAAGTTCGCGACCACGGCGGTTTGTCCGTACGCGCGCAGATTGCCGCCCATGCCGGCCTGGCTGCGCGTCCAGGAGCGCAAGCCGTCGGCGCCGACCACCAGACGAGCCGACAACAACGTCCCATCTTCCAGTTTGACCGAAGAACCGTCGCGTTCGCGCAGCAACGCCAGCGGCGGTGAATCCGCATAAATGGTCTCCGGTAGATCCGCATCGGCCCACGCTGCGAGCGTTGCCGCCATCAACTCGCGCTGCTCGACGATCCACGCCAGTGCGCGCACGCCGCCGTCGAATGCCGAAAAATCGAGCTGCGCCCCGGCGCGGTCGCCGAATACGCGCATGGTTTCGATCGGCGTCAGGCGCTCGCGATCCATCCTGGACCAGACGCCGATTGCATGGAGGAAGTGCGCATTGCCCGGGCTGATGGCGTAGATTCGCGTATCCCATGGCGCGGCGTCGTCGACCGCCGGTTGCTGGCGATCGACCAGTGCGACCCGCAAACCGCTGCCGCGCAGCGCCAGCGCCAGCGCCAGCCCGGGCAGTCCGGCGCCGACAATCAAAACGTCGTGGTCGAGCCCGCCCTGCGCGCTCATTGCACGTCCAGGACCTCGATGGTGTGCTGCTGATTCGTGTAAATGCACAAGTCGCCGGCGATGGTCAGCGCTTCCTTGATGATTTCCGCAGCGGACAACGTCGAGTGGCTGAGCAACGCTCGCGCAGCAGCCTGCGCGTAAGCACCGCCCGAACCGATCGCAACTATGCCGTACTCGGGTTCCAGCACGTCGCCTTGGCCGGTGATGATCAGCGAGATAGAAGCGTCGGCGACCGCAAGCATGGCCTCGAGCCGCCGCAACACCCGGTCGGAACGCCAGTCCTTCGCCAGTTCGACCGCGGCGCGCTGCAAATGACCCTGATGTTTTTCCAGCTTGCCTTCAAACCGTTCGAACAGCGTGAAGGCGTCGGCAGTGCCGCCCGCGAAGCCGGCGAGAATCTTGTCGTGATAAAGCCGGCGCACCTTGCGCACGGTGGCCTTGACCACAATGGCCCCCAATGTTACCTGCCCGTCGCCACCGAGCGCGACCTGATTGCCGCGACGCACTGAGAGGATGGTCGTTCCGTGAAACTGTTCCATGCAGCGGAGTTTACCCGCTCTTCTGCGTGAAGTACTCCGGTTTGACGCCGATCAGCCCCAGCAGCGTCTGGATGATGGGCGAGGCGCCCAATATCTGCACTTCCTTGTCGTTGGTGTCGAACCTCGATACGGCATTCTGCAGCGAACCGGCGCAGACAAAATCGAGACGCTCGACCTCGGACATGTCGATCTGCACGAGCCCGTGCGGTTCGGCGAAATCGTACAGCGCCACAATGTGCGGATCGGCGGGACCCAGCAACACGCCCTTCAACGCATGGCATTCGCGGCGGGCCGGCTGCGTTTCGACGGCCGCTTGCTGCTGTTTGCGCGCCAGCGGTTCCCACGACGGGGGAGAGACTTCGAAGGTGACTGCGTAGTCGACCGCGCGCTCCTCGAACTCCGCCTGATTGTTCTGCCATTGCAACAACTCGAGCGCGAACAGCCACATGCCCTCGTTCTGTGGAGTGCCGGTCGTGACCTTTTGACCGATCCGCCGCCAGAGCGGCTCGAGTCCCTGCCAGCCGACCGAATAAGCCTGATGGCGCAATCGGCGTAGGACATCCACCAGCCGCCGGCAACCGGTATCGTCGAATTCCGTCAGCGTGGCGACATCGATCCGGAGCGAGGAATAGCGCGCGGCCCGCGCAGGAATCTCGAGCGCCGCCTTGACGGTCACCTGGGTCAGCGCGAAAAACCCCGCGCCGGGCGCGCCCGGCGCACCCGGCTTGCCTGCCGGCGACCTGGCCTCGTCCCACGGGGGCGGCGAGCGCTCGAAGACCGATACGTACTCGATCGCAAGCTGGTCGAAGGCTGCCCGATCATTGGCGCGCTGCAGCAAGTCAAACTGCGCATGCCAGGCCAATGCCAGAGCCCGGCTGTCCGGCTCGTTGGTCAACGCGCTTCCCAGAACCTGCCTCGCCACCGCGGCTTGACCGCCGGCATAGAGCAGCGCGGCATTTTCCAGCGCCGGCGAAAAGCCGAAGTCGGTCGGGCCGAGTTCGATCGAAGGCTTGCGTTTGTCCTTCGCGGCGGCCCTGGCACGCTTGCTCGCAGTGCCGTACCGGGTTGCGGTGAAACGATTCAGCGGACCGCCGGCCTTGGCCTGGATATCGAGAAGTCCCAGGCCCTTCGCGGACCGGTTGGGCTGCGGCTTGGGCGCCGCCGGACGCGACCCCACCTGCCCCTTGGGGACGGGCGCCGGCGGCGGCTTGGAAAAGATCGAAAAGACCATGCGCGGGGTCCACCACGTTTTATGCTGAGAGCATGCGATTATGTGCCGTAGCGGGCTGGCTGACAAGCGCTTCCCGGCTATTCTGCTTCCGTCGGTGTCCAATCGGCAACAAAACGGTGCGTGCGGAGCAATACTACGGTCTCGCAGAATCGTCCGTCAACCGTAGAGGTACGCAGATGGCATCGTAGATGTCGGGCCCGGCCCATGATCAGGCATTGCGGCACCGGCCTGACCAATGCGGGCCTTTCATCCCGGCTTCAAACACATGGCGTCAACAAGCCGTCTGCCAGACTGAATTTACAACAGTTGCGGGGCACACACCCGTGGATTGCGGCCTTCCCGGGCAATTCATCCTTGACCAAGCGTCTCGTACATCGTCTAATTCGAGCGTTGGTCGGAGGGAAACCTCTGGATCGTCGAGGAGCTGGTAGACTCTCGACTGTACGGGTTTGAGCTACGAAATGCGAGTCGGGGCGCGCCGGAATAGGTGAACAAGAAGACCGGGAATGGCCTCGTATGCCTAGCCAGAATGCCCTTTTGCCAAAGAATTTGAAACCATGTGATCCGGGCTGACCACCGATGCCAAAACTCGCTCTATGCAAAAGCGCACTGATGACCGGCGTCCCGGTGAGGCTCCGGGTCACGGGGACCAGCATGGTTCCCGTGCTGTGGCCGGGCGACTGCGTCACGCTGCATCCGGCGATGGTCGGTGACCTGCGGCTGGGCGACGTAGTCGCATTTGGNNATTTGCCCGCGAGGCACGGGTAATCGTGCACCGGATCGTCGATCAGACAGGGGACGCGAACACGCCCGTCTGGATTACGCGCGGGGATGACCAGCAGCACGAAGATTCGCCCATCCTCTGCGCAGAGTTGTTGGGCGTCGTAACGACCGTTAGGCGGTTTGGCGCCGACCGGCCAATCGACAGCCGGCCATCGCGCACGGCGCGGGCACTGTCACACGCAGTAGGGCGCTCAAGTCTGGTCCGCTTTTTGCTTATTCGGATTTACTCCAGGCTCATTGGCTGGATTTCGGCCGTGCGGGAACCACGCGCGGCTTTATGACTCAAATTATGTGGCATAACGAATGCGCCGCGCCTTATGCACAGCCAGTCATGTGTGCCAGGCGGAAACTTTGATTGTCGTTGGATAAATTTGGGGAAAGCTGTAGATGCGGAATCGATACTTGGCCCGAAGCACGGGGATCGCAACGCACGCGCCGGACGGAGGAGTGCTGGTCATGTCCCCGGTTGATTCGAGCTTCCTGATGCTCAACGAAGTTGCCGCGGCGATCTGGCTGGGTGCGGATGGCCGCACGCGGCTGGCGGATATCGTGGAGCGCTCAATCTGCAGCAAGTTCGAGATCGAACCGTGCGTGGCCCACCGCGATGCACAGAAGTTCGTCCAGGAACTGCTGTGGCACCGGATTGTCGTCATCTCGGAAAGTCCCATCCACAACGCGCCGGTCCCTATATTGCCGTCGCTTGGCAGCGTATCGGTGTCGTCGCCGGTTTGAATGAATGCACCGATCGAATTTCGGGCGTCGCTGTGTCGCAGCAGCGAATACCCATTGTGGGAGTCGTGATGAATGCGTTGAGTGTCGTGTTGAGAATTAGCCGCCGCGTTCGCCGAGGTTTTTTTCTGGCCGCGTGGGTGGGGCTCAGCCTCCTCCTGCAGTCCGGCGTTGCGCAAGCCGAAGGCAGCCGCACGCTATATCCTGCGACCTACAACGCACTCGGATGGCGCGCCAACCTGGACGTGGAGGATGTGGGGATTTACTCCAATGTCATCCGGCGCGACGGCTTTCTGTACGTATACGCGAACGCCGGGGAGTACATCCTCGCGTCTTCGAGCACGCGAAACAATGGCGGCGACATCCGCATCTACAACCCGCAGAATTTCGGCACGCCCGCAAACGAAACGCGGCCGGCCACCATCGATTTCACTTGTTCGGGTGGATCCGCGCAACCGGGTACGCACTTCTTCGGCGCGGGGAAAGGAATCATCGCCAACCGCGCCCAGGAACTCGCGGGCCCCAACAGCGCCAACAATTTGGTCCTGGTCGCCGGCGGCTACGCGCCTTGCGCCTATCAGGCGCCCGTCACCGGCAACTACGGCATACAGTTTACTGCCGCCACCGCTGGTCTCGCCGCCCCTGACGGCGTCATTGCGACCCTGGACATAGACACGGTGAGCGTCGCCGCGTGGGACCTTACTGTGCGCGCCACGGCCGCCTCGACTACCGACATCAACGGGCGGCTCTTCACGTACGCATGGGTTTTTTTCACCGGCGGCAACCCGCGCCCGCTCTATTCCTCCCTCTATTACGTCACGATCGATGGCTACCGCTACAAGCAGGAATTGCGGGGCCTCGACCCCAACGGCTTTGCGCTCTACGCAAACCTGGCCGGGTACCTCGACAATGGGCAGCCGTTATACAAGGACGTCCGTGGCAACGAAGCGCTCGTGATTTCGCTTCCCGCGGGCGTGACCGCGCAGAATGCGCAATACCCGATTTTCTTTTCCGACATTGCGCCGGCCGGGGCCAATGCGACTGAAGTCGCGCGGGTGCTTGCCGCGCTCGGCATTCCCAAGGTCCCGCCGGCGCCGAACGTCTCCTTCCTGTCGTTCGCGGGCAACGTCTCCGGTTCGACATCGACGGTTGGCGCCGGGGGCAACTTCGGGTTCATAACCGACAACGCGCTGACGTACCAGATCGTGATCAGCCGCGATGGCGTCAACTGGGATCCCGCCACCACGACCAATCGGGTTCTCACCGGCTTCTCGACGGCCGGTGGATATGTGGTCTATTGGGACGGCAAGGACAATGCCGGCGCCAATTTTCCCGCGACCGCCACCTACCAATTCCGCCTGATCGGACGCAATGGGGAAATCCACTTTCCGATGATCGACGACGAAGGCAACGCCAATGGTGGCCCGACGACGACCAAACTCAACGGCACGGTCGGGACCACGGTTTATTACGATGACCGGGGTTACATTACATCCCAAGGCACGGCGGTAGGGATCAACAATGGCTTCCTGTGCGGCGCGGCCACGCCCACGCCGCCGACGCCGAATCTTTCGCTGACCGGCATCGATTCGAACGCGAACGTCGCCCTCGTCTACTACCGCAATTGGCCGGGCAGCGGCAACGCGAACGTTGACTGCAGCGCGATAGCCGGGACCGGTTTCGGCGATGCCAAGGGCCTCAACCTGTGGGCTTTCGAATCGACCGTCGACATCAGCCAGAGCCTTAACATCATTGCCGCTTCCGCGGCCGTCGACGTCGGCGTCGGCATTACCATGTTGGGCGCGGCCTACTCGGGGCAAACGGTCAATGGCACGGTGGTGTTTGGCAATTATGGCACCGCCACCGCCACCGGCGTCACCTACACGTTGACGTTGGGCAGCGCCGGCCATTTTCCGCCGGCGGCGTTCTTCCCGTTTCTGCCGGTGGGCGCCAGCGCCGCCTACAACGCCAGCACGGGCGTAGTCACCTTCACCGGCATGCCGGCCTCGCTAACTACGCTGCAATCGTTTAGTATCCCGTTCAGCTATACCGCGCCGGGACCGGGAATCGTGCCGGCGGTAGCGACCATTGCCGCCACCAACGAGACGGTAGGTGCGCCGACAGCGAATACCGCGTTCGGCAACACCCTGATCACCGACGACGTGGATCTGGCGGTGAGCAAGTCGGTCAGCAATGTAAATCCGACGGTTGGCGGTAACGTGGTGTTCACGGTGGGCCTGATCAATTTCGGACCGAATGCGGCCACCGGGGTCACCCTGACCGATTTATTGCCGAGCGGGTACACCTACGTCTCGTCAGCACCCAGTACCGGCTCCTACGACTCGTCCACCGGGTTGTGGACGCTCGCCGGCACGCTCGCCAATGGCGCGTCCGCGTCGCTCACGATTACCGCCACCGTGTTGGCTAGCGGCAACTACACCAACATTGCAACGTTGACCAGCAGCACGCCGCCCGATCTGGTGCTGGCCAACAACACCGCCAGCGCCAGCGTGACGCCGACATCCACCGCAGACCTTGCGGTAACCAAGGTTGGCCCGACCGTGGCGAACCGAAACACAACCATCAGCTATGCGGTGCTGGTGAGCAATGCCGGCCCCGCGGCCGCGGACAACGCGGTGGTCAAGGATCCGGCGGTGGCGAACTTCACGGCCACGGGCGTCACTTGCGGCAGTGCGACGGGCGGGGCGGTGTGTCCGACCGTACCGAACACGACCATTGCGTTGCTGCAGG
>PLYG01000026.1 GCA_003153335.1 Betaproteobacteria bacterium
CGGGAGCTCATCCAAAGCGAGGTGCAGTTTTGCCGCAAGCCCGCGCGTGCGCAGGTGAGTCACGCGGCGCACGAATCCGGTATCGAGGTACTCAGTGCCGAGGAGACCGA
Source organism: Betaproteobacteria bacterium (assembly GCA_003153335.1). Lineage (GTDB taxonomy): Bacteria > Pseudomonadota > Gammaproteobacteria > Burkholderiales > Casimicrobiaceae > PALSA-1005. The sequence goes on from PLYG01000026.1 coordinate 111, forward strand.
GAAACGTCGTCTGCGGATCGCAGCTTGAGATCACCACTTCGGCGGCGATCGCTTCACCGGATTTAAGTGTGACACCGCGAACACGGTCCTCCTGCACGTCGATACGGCCGACCGCGCAGCCCGTGCGGATCTTCGCACCCGCTGCCGCAGCCGCTTTCGCTAATGCGTCCGTCAGCGCGCCCAAGCCGCCCACGGGTTGCGCAATCCGGGCGCCCTCGCCCTGCGCCGCCAGACGATAAAGCAGTGTCAGCACCGTGCCGGGCGAACGCGGACCGAAACTCGTGCCCAACACTGCATCAAAACCGAGCGCACCCTTCAGGAGCGGCGTGTCGAAGTGCTCTTCCAAAAGGTCATAGACGTTCATGCCGATGATACGCAACAGCTCGCGCATATCGCGGCGGCCGAGGCGTCGTACGTGCCACGCCAAACGCAGCAGCGCCAAGCGATCCGACCAGCGCTCCGTGCCCAAACGCGGGGGCACGTTTGCAATGACCGGCCGTAGCGCGCGGGCAAGTCGTTGCAGGCGCGTGACGTACTTTGGATAAGCCAACGCGTCCGCACTGGAGGCGGACGCCAGCGCGTGACTGTCATCAACACCAAGCGACAGCGGTGCGCCGGCGGGCGACAGAGCGGTCGTCGGGATGGCGTCGTGAGCGAGCCGCAAACCCTGCGCAGAAAGCGCAAGCTCCTGCATCATCGCGTGCGGCATCAGGTGCAGGAGATGGGCGCAAGAGGACACCCGATAACCCGGCGCGAATTCGCGCGTCACCGCGGCACCCCCAACCTCCCGCGCAGCCTCAAGCACCAGCACCCGCCGGCGGCTCTTCGCAAGATAAGCTGCGCAGACCAGACCGTTGTGACCGCCGCCGATCACGATGCAGTCGTAGCGCTCAGGCGTGGGCCCTGCGATCCTCATGTCAATTCTCTTTACCGAGATCGCGCAATACCGCGCGCGCCGCATTGGCGCCGGGAGCGCCCATCACCCCACCGCCCGGATGAGTGCTGGAACCGCACATATAGACACCGCGCACCGGCGCGCGGTATTGCGCATAACCCGGAATGGGTCGGTTGAAGAGCAGCTGATCAAGCGTCAGCTCGCCTTGGAAGATATTTCCCTCGGTGAGGCCTACTTCGTTCTCGATATCCCAAGGCGTGCGGATTTCGGCGTGCAGAATCAGATCTTTGAAGTTCGGGCTGTGCGCGGCGATCGTGTCGATGACCGTGGCACCGAAGGCCTGGCGTTTCTCGGCAGTCCAGTCGCCATCCGCCAGGCGGTAGGGACAGTACTGCACGAACACCGACATATAGTGTTTGCCGTGCGGCACCAGCGTCGGATCAATCTGCGACGGGATCAGCATGTCGATGTAGGGCGCGCGCGACCAGCGACCCTCCTTCCAGTCGTCGTAGGCGCGTTCCATCATCTCGATCGTGTCGGTCACGTGCAGGTCGCCACGGATCGTCGGCGACCCCGCCGGGATCGCTGGAAAGTCGGGCATGCCGTCGAGCGCAATATTGAGTTTGCCGGAGGAGCCGCGGATCTTGAAATTGCGCACCTGCTCGACAAATTCATCCGGCAGGTGGCGCGCCTGCATCGTCTCCAGAAACGTGCGCCGCACGTCGAGATTGGAAACGACGATCGCAGCATGGATCTCTTCGCCGTCATCGAGCGCAACGCCGACAGCGCGACCACCGCGCACGAGGATTTCACGAACCGGGGCGGCGCTGCGCACCGCGCCGCCGCTTGCCTGCAGCGAGGCGCCAAGAGCTTTCGTGATCGCGCCCATGCCGCCGCGGGCAAAGCCCCAGGCGCCAACTGTGTTGTCGACTTCGCCCATGTAGTGGTGCAGCAATACATACGCGCTCCCCGGCGAGCGCGGACCGAGCGCGGTACCTATAATTGAACTGCCGGCAAAATGCGCCTTGACGATTGCGCTTTCGAAGTACTCGTCGAGAAAATCCGCGGCACTCATCGTCCAGAACCTGAGCGTATCGTACATGCGCTCTTCGCCTAAGCCGTGGAAGCGCTTGCCGAGATACAAAAGCTCGGCAATGTCGCGCGGCTTGAATGAGGTCGGATCGGGAGGTTCGCGCATCAACAGCGGCTTGATGAAGCGGCACTGAACCATGACGTCGTGCGCGTAGCGGTCGTAGGCTTCAGCATCGCGCGCCGAGTGACGCGCGATCTCGCGGCGCAGCGCATCGTGATTATCGTACAGCGCCAGATGCCCGCCATCGCGCATCATGGTGCAGCCGCCTTCGTAGGGAATGATCTGCAGACCGTGGCGCGGCAACTCGAGCGTACGGATGATCTCGGGCCGCAACAGGCTGCACACGTAGGAGCAGTTTGAGTAGGTGAAGTCCTGATAGAGCTTGCGGCTGACGGCCGCGCCACCGATGTAGGAATTGCGCTCCAGCACCAGAACGTCAAGACCCGCGCGCGCAAGGTAACAGCCGGCGACGAGGCCGTTATGGCCGGCGCCGACGATGATGACGTCGTGGCGGCGGCTTTTTTGTATGGATCCCACGCCGCGAGAGGCCCGGACGGCCGTTCAGGCAGGCACTTTGTGAGTGGCACCACCCGCTTGCAGGGTTGTGTCGACGGCCAATTCAAAGGCCACCAGGGTCTCCTTGAGACACGCATCATCGTGCGCGGCAGATACAAACCACGGCTCGCGCGAATCAGGCTCACAGAGGATGCACTCGTCGTGCAGAACCTTTGCCGTGGCGTCATAGAACGAATAGTCGCTGCCTTTCCAGTCGCGGTAGTTGCGCGGCGGCTCGTGCGCAAAATAAAGCCCGCTCATTGACGGATGGCCGACGAAGCTATGGGCGATGCCGCGCGCGCTCAGCACCGTGCGCATGCCGGCGCGCAAGCGCGTGCCGTAATCGGCGACCCGCTCGAGCGCGTCGGTTTCGGCGAGGATCTGCAAGGTCTTCTCGGCAGCGGCCAATGAAACCGAGTGGCCAGTATAGGTGCCGCCGTGGGCGACACCGCGGCCGATCTTGCGCATGATCGCTTCGCGCCCGGCAAGCACCGAGATCGGATAACCGTTTGCGACCGCCTTGGCAAAGGTGCACAAGTCCGCGTGCACGCCATAGAGCTCCTGCACGCCGCCACGCGCGACACGGAATCCCGTCTTCACCTCGTCGATGAGTAGCACGACGCCGTATTGGTCGCACAGCGCACGGGCCGCGCGCAGATACTCGGGTTCCGCCGCGATCCCCAGGCAATTGCCCATAATGGGCTCAATCAACAGGCAAGCGATTCTTGCGCCGCGGCGCTTGAACACATCTTCGAGCTGATTGGCATCATTCGCCTGCACGAAGTGCGCGAAGCTGCGGGTACTGACTGGAATGCCTTCACTGTAGGGCTGCACTTCGGGATCGCCGACTTGACCCCACTTGTCCATCGGCGTGTACCACATCGCCGCGTCAAAGAGTCCGTGATAGCTGCCTTCGAGGATCACGTAATCGTCGCGGCCGGTATAGGCGCGTGCCAGCCGCAGACCCGCCATCACCGCCTCGGTTCCTGAATTGGAGAAGCGCACGAGCTCCGCCGCCGGCACCATCTGCGAGATGCGCTCGGCGACGGAAAGCTCGCGCTCGGTCGCGAGCGCAAACACGCCCCCGACTTCCATGCCCTCGCGCGCCGCTTCGTCGATGCGCGGATCGGCATAACCCAGAATGGCCGGGCCGTAACCCATCCGGTAATCGATATAGACGTTGTCGTCGAGGTCGACAATGCGCGCACCCCGACCGTACTTCACGTAGATCGTGCGGTCGTCTCCCCAATAGCGGAAGTTGGAAGCGACGCCCAACGGCAAGCGCTTTACGGCGCGCCGGAAGTGTTCGTTGTTCTTGGTCAGTATTCTGGCCATGGCAGGCCCTCGGTGCGCGGTTGGCACGGCAGCGGCGAAACCGTACCATTAATCGGACCTTTCAGTCCAGATAATTATATGGCCATACAGAACAAATTATTGGCTAAAAGCCTTGTACAAGGCTGCTTTTAGCTTGCCCGGCTCACTTCGCGAGCGTATATTGAATGAGCGTACAAACTGGCTGGAGCAATGACAGTGAACCCCTCTCCCGCCGTTCAAACCGATGTGGCTCCCGCGGCGCGCGTCAAGCGTGCGATGCCCGCCTGGACGTACAACCACCCGCAGATGACGCGCCTCGAGCAGGAACGCATCCTGACCCCGAGCTGGCAGATCGTATGCCACGTCAACTCGATACCCAAGCCCGGTGATTTCATCACCCTCGATGTCGGACCGGAGAGCGTGGTCGCGGTACGCGGCCGCGAGGGCGAGATCCGCGCATTCCACAATGTGTGCCGCCATCGCGGCGCGCGCATTCTCGAGGGTTGCGGCAACCGGCCGGGCACGATCACCTGTCCCTACCATGGCTGGTCTTATCGCTTGGACGGCGCGCTCATGGGCGTGCCGGTGCGTGAGGGCTTTCCGGGTCTCGACCGCGCCGACTACGGCCTGCGCCCCGTGCGCATGGACATCCAGTTCGGATTCGTGTTCGTGTGCCTGGGTGGTGATCCGCCGCCGCTGACGCAGATCTGGGGGCGCTTCGCCCAAGACTTCGCACCCTACCGGTTCGCAGACATGGTGCCGCTCGCGCCGCTCTATTACGAACACTGGGATGTCGACTGGAAAGTTGCGATGGACAACTATCTTGAGTCCTACCATGTGCCGATCGGCCATCCGGGCCTGTTTCGCTTCCTGACGCCCGACTACGACGATCAGGACACGGTGCCCGGCGTCGCGCGCGGCACGAGCTGGCTGCGCGAGCAGCCTTCGCCAAGATGGACCGAGCGGCTCTATCAGAAGCTCGTCGGCGGCGTGAGCGCGGAGCTGCCGGAGGCCAACCGCCGCTGCTGGAGCTTCTACAGCATGCTGCCGAACCTTGGCATCGACATCTTTCCCGATCAGATGGATTTCTTCCAGGTGCTGCCGCGCGGCCCCGGCAAATGCACCATTCGTGGCGGCACCTTCGGGCTGCCCGATGCGCGCCGAGAAATGCGTGTCGTGCGTTATCTGAATGCGCGCATCAACCGCCAGGTGCAACGCGAGGATGAGTTTCTTTGTGCGCGCGTGCAGCGCGGCCTCGCCTCGAGCAGCTACCAGCCCGGGCCGCTGTCAAAACTTGAAAGCTGCATGTTTGAATTTCACGAGTTGATCCGCGCGCGCATTCCTGAGGCGCGGCAGCTCAGTGCGCCGCGCGAATTCGCTTAAACTGCGTCGCTCAGTCGAGATGGATCCAGGCGGACTTCGTCTGGGTATACGAGATGAGGCTCTCCAGGCACTTGTCGCGTCCCTGGCCGGATTGCTTATAGCCGCCGAACGGCTGGGTCATATCGCCGTGGTCAAAACAATTGACCCAGATGACGCCCGCCTCAAGGTCGCGCACCGCCCGGTGCGCCGTTCCCAGGTCGCGGGTCCAGATCGAGGCCGCGAGGCCGTAGATTGAGTCGTTTGCAACCGCGAGCGCCTCGACGATGCCGTTCACTTCGATCGCGGAGGCGACCGGCCCGAAGATCTCCTCGCGTGCGATCGTCATGTCGTTGTTGACGCCGGAAAAGAGTGTCGGGTTGACAAAAGCGCCGGGAAGATCGGGCGTATCGCCGCCAAACTCCAGCCGCGCGCCTTCGCTCTTGCCGCGGCCGATGTAATCGAGCACGCGTGAGCGGTGCGCGGCGGTCACGAGCGGACCCAAGTTCGTCGCCGGATCAAGCGGGTCACCCGCGGTGTACGCGTTACGCCCCTGTTCAACGAAACGCGCGATGAAGTCCTGGGCGATCGGCCGGTCGAGCAGCAGGCGCGAGCCGGCATTGCAGACCTCGCCCATATTTCCGTAGATGCCGTTGATGGCGTAGGAGACGGCGCGGTCGAGATCTTCAAGGTCGGCAAGAAAGATCTGCGGCGACTTGCCGCCGCATTCAAGGGCCACGCGTTTCATGTTGGAGCGGCCGGCATACACCAGCATGAGCTTGCCGACATCGGTCGAGCCGGTGAAGGCAATCTTGGCGACATCGTTATGCAGGGCGAGCGCCGCCCCCGCGGTCTCACCGCGCCCATTCACCACGTTGAACGCGCCGGCCGGACCGCCCGCTTCAATGAAAAGTTGCGCAAGCAGCAGCGCCGACAGCGGCGACTGCTCGGCGGGCTTCAGCACCACCGTGTTGCCGGCCGC
>PLYG01000208.1 GCA_003153335.1 Betaproteobacteria bacterium
GGCGGTTCTCTGTTCATGACTGGCGCGGGGATATTGCTCGTTCGGACCGTCCTCGGGAAATGAGCTTATATGAACGGCACCTACCTGCGCTTCTACGTCCATGAAAACACCAAGCATCACCACCGCCTTCTCTATGAGTGGTTGCTGGAGCATGCTCGGGCGATCGGTGTGCACGGCGGCTCGGCATTCCGCGCCATCGCAGGCTTCGGTCGCCACGGCGTCCTGCATGAGCAGCACTTCTTCGAGCTCGCGGGCGATCTGACCGTCAAGGTCGAATTCATCCTGACGGACGAGATGGCGGATCGATTGCTGGAGAGCATTCGCCACGAGAACGTCAGTGTGGTCTACGCGCGCATACCTGCGAGCTTCGACGTCATCGGCGAGAGCAAAGCAGCTCAATCGCGCTTGCCCTGAGCGGTGCCCGTGTGACGCAGATCTATGCTCTTGCAACGCTGTGGATAGGGCTGGCGCTTATCGCGACGCTGCTATCGATCTGGCTTCGCGTTGCAACCGCGATGTCCGAGATCGTCGTGGGCACGGTCGCACAGCTCATCATCGGTGCCGCATTGGGCGCCACAGCGCTTGGCACTGATCAATCCTGGATCAAATTTCTTGCGAGCACCGGTGCCGTGTTGCTCACCTTCTTGGCCGGCGCGGAGCTCGNNTTGTGCTGACGTTTCTCGCGGGTGCGGAACTGGATCCTGCGGTGTTCCTCATCAAGTGGAAAGAGGCGTGCCTCATCGGCGTGGTGGGCTTCGTCGCGCCCTTTCTCGGCTGCACCGCCGTGGCCTACTGGGGTCTGCACTGGGATGTCAGAGCAAGCTGGTTGGCTGGCGTCGCGATGTCAACGACATCGGTCGCGGTGGTCTACGCGGTCATGCTTGAGTTCGGGCTCAATCGCACCGATTACGGTAAAGTCGTGCTCGCCGCCTGCTTCGTCAACGACTTGGCAACCGTGCTTACGCTCGGCTTCAAGTTCTCGCCATTTACTATCAAGACTTTGGAGTTCGCAGGCGGTAGCGCAGCGGCGTTCGTTATTCTTCCCTGGCTCGTACCGCGATTCTTCAAGCGCTTCGGCGGCCGCCCTTCGGAGCTCGAGGCCAAGTTTCTGCTCTTGGCGATCTTCGGGTTGGGTGCGCTCGCGCTCTGGGCGGATAGCGAGCCGGTGCTGCCGGCGTATATCCTCGGGATGATTCTCGCGGGCACGGTGGGCAAAGATCATGCTCTGGTGCGGCGCCTGCGCACGCTCACCTTTGGGCTACTCACACCTTTCTATTTCATCCGCGCAGGCTCATACGTCTCCGTGCAGGCATTGCTCTCCGGCTTCAGCGTATTGATCGTGCTCCTTGCAGCAAAGATGGTGACAAAGTTCGTCGGCGTGTACCCGATCACCAAGTTCTTCAAGTCCCCGCCCAAGGAAGCGATGTACACGACGCTTCTCATGTCGACGGGGCTTACGTTTGGCAGCATCTCGGCGCTTTTCGGGTTGACGCACCGGATTATCACCCAGCAGCAGTATTCGTATCTCATCGCAGCCGTCATCGGCAGCGCCGTCGTGCCCACGCTCATTGCCAACGCCTTCTTCCTGCCACGCCATCTGGTGCAAAATGCTGACGTACAAGCTCGATCCTCCGAGCCCGCGGCTGCGATGCGCGCGGAGGAAGCGAAGTAGGAGAAGGTTGTCATGTTCAATAAAATCCTATTGGCCTACGACGGGTCCGAGCCTGCGAAGAAGGCATTTGTCCGCTGCCTTGAAATGGCCACATGTTTCAAGGCGCAGCTCTCGATAGTCGCCGTGATCCGTCCACCCGAGTTCGCCGAGGATGTCGAGACCGAAGCGATCCTCGAGACCGCACGCAGCCATTTCGATCAGGAGCTTGCGAAGCTGCAAACGCGCGCGCGCGCATCGGGAATCAGCGCGGCTATTCAGATCCGCGTGGGACATCCGGCCGAACAGATCATTGCGGCCGCCGAGGAGTGGCAGGCGGACATGATCGTGACCGGACATCGCGGACGGGGGCTCTTTGAACGCTGGCTCTTGGGCTCGGTTTCGAAACTCGTCATCGCCTACGCGCGCTGCGCAGTGCTGGTCATCCGGTAACGCACATGACGCACTGCGCGGGTACGGTGCCTGACCATCGGGACGCTGAGGGCAGTTGACATGCCTACTTCTCATGCGGTGTCAGCTCTGCCGAGAAGGAGAAGCCTTAAGAGTGCCTTGGATCGCTTTAGCTAGTGGGTGCTAGCCGCTCGACGCCGCCCATATAAGGCTTGAGCACGTCCGGAACGCTCACCGAACCGTCCGCGTTCTGGTAGTTCTCGAGAATGGCGACAACGGCGCGGCCGACGGCGACGCCCGATCCATTTAGTGTGTGCACGGGCTCAGGTTTGCCCGTTTCCGGATTACGCCAGCGTGCCTGCATGCGTCGCGCTTGAAAGGCCTCGCAATTACTGCAGGAGGAGATCTCGCGGTACTGCTCCTGCCCCGGGAGCCAGACCTCCAGATCATAGGTCTTTGCGCTGCTGAAGCCGACGTCGCCCGCGCATAAAGCCACGACACGATACGGCAGCGCGAGCCTCTGTAAGACTTCTTCGGCATGCGCGGTCAGGGCTTCCAGAGCCGCGTAGGAGTCGGCGGGTCGCACGATCTGCACGAGCTCAACCTTTTCGAACTGGTGTTGACGGATCATGCCGCGAGTGTCCTTGCCGTGCGATCCGGCTTCGGAGCGAAAACACGGCGTGTGGGCCACGAGCTTCACGGGCAAACCTTCCGCCGAAAGAATCTGTTCGCGCACGAGATTGGTAAGCGAGACTTCTGCGGTCGGGATCAAATAGAAGCCCGGGTCGCCCTTGACCGCGAAGAGATCCGCCTCGAACTTGGGCAGCTGCCCCGTACCGATGAGCGCTGCCCTTGCGACGAGATACGGTACGTAGGCTTCCGTGTAGCCATGCGTGCGCGTATGTAGATCGAGCATGAACTGCGTAAGCGCGCGATGCAGATGCGCAAGCTCTCCGCGCATGACGGCAAAGCGCGCACCAGAGATGCGCGCGGCGCTCTCAAAATCAAGGCCGAGCCGCTCGCCGACCTGCACATGATCCTGCGGCTTGAATGCAAATGTCGGTGGCGTCCCCCAACGGCGCAGCTCAACGTTCGCGCCCTCATCATGGCCGTCGGGCACAGATTCGTGCAGCAGGTTCGGCAGGCCGAGCTGCCATGCGTCGAGCTCGGCCTGCACGCGGGTGAGTTCCTCCTCGGCCTGCGCAAGGGCGCTCGTGAGGCCGTCGCCTTCGGCGATGACTGCGGCAATATCCTGGCCGTGTGCCTTCGCCATCCCCACTTTCTTCGCATTTGCATTGCGAGCGGCACGCAGCCGATCAGTTTCGACTTGCCAGTGTTTGCGCCGTTCCTCGAGGGCGCGTGCCGATGCCACATCGAGCACGTAACCGCGGCGTGCGAGTGCGTGCGCGACGGCGGCGGGATCGGCGCGCAGCAACCTCGGATCGATCATGTCGTGTCTCGCGCCGGATCGCGCGGCGCCTTTGCGCGCAGCCGCGCAAGGGCTTCGGCAATCTTGATCTCAAGCCCGCGCGGCACCGGCCGATAGTAGCGCCGCTCGGGCATCTCATCCGGCAGATAGCGCTCGCCCGCCGCAAAAGCGTCGGCCTCGTCATGCGCGTAACGATAGCCGCGGCCGTAGCCCAAACCCTTCATGAGACCCGTTGGCGCATTGCGCAGACGCAGCGGCACATCGAGCGTGCCAAACTTCTCGACGTCCTCCTTGGCCTCGCCCATCGCCACATAGACGGCGTTGCTCTTCGGCACGCAGGCGAGATAGACAACCAGGGTCGCGATTGCGAGCTCGCCTTCTGGACTTCCTAAGCGGTCGTAGGCATCCCAGGCATCGAGCGCCATGGCGAAAGCGCGCGGGTCGGCAAGACCTACATCCTCCACCGCCATCCGCACGGCGCGGCGCGCAATATAAAGAGGATCGCAGCCGCCGTCGAGCATACGGCAGAACCAGTACAGGGATGCATCGGGGTCCGAACCCCGAACGGCCTTGTGCAGCGCCGAAATCTGATCGTAGAAATTCTCGCCACCCTTGTCGAACATGCGCAGGCTGCGGGTCACTGTATTTTCGACAAACGGCAGATCGATCCACGAAACTCCGGTGGCTTGTGCCGCGGTATGCAATTGCTCGACCAGATTGAGCAGGCGCCGCCCGTCGCCATCCGCATAGCCGATCAGCGCCTCAAGGGCCTGTTCCTCGACGGTGACATCGCCCGGCGACAGTCGTTGGGCCCGGGCGAACAGCTCCCGCAGTTCGGACTCGGACAACGGCTGGAGGACGTAGACCGTGGCGCGGGAGAGTAAGGCACTGTTGACCTCGAACGATGGATTCTCGGTCGTCGCCCCGATGAACGTGACCAGTCCCTGCTCCACGAAGGGCAGGAAGGCATCCTGTTGCGCCTTGTTGAATCGGTGCACCTCGTCGACAAACAAGATGGTGTGGCGGCCCGATTGGTGCAGCGTCAGATCCGCCTGCGCCACCGCTTCGCGGATGTCCTTGACCCCCGCCAGCACCGCCGAGAGCGCAATGAATTCCGCGTTGAATGCATCGGCCATCAGGCGCGCAAGCGTGGTCTTGCCCACGCCGGGCGGTCCCCAGAAAATCATGGAATGCGGCTTGCGCGAAGCGAACGCGACACGCAACGGCCTGCCCTCGCCCAGCAGATGCGTCTGGCCGATCACTTCATCGATGTGCTTCGGGCGCAGCCGTTCCGCCAACGGCGTAGCCGGATTGACTGCGGCGAAAAGATCGCCCATGTTAGGAGCCCGTCAGCCGCCGATCACGTCCGCGCCTTCGGGCGGTGTGAACTTGAAGCTATCGGCGCTGAGCGCCGGGTTCTTTTCGAATTTCGACACGGTGATGATCGTGCGCTGGCCGAAGCTGTCGACAAATTCGAGCTTCTGCAGGATGCCTTTGTTGAATCCGATCCTGGCAGATTCCAGCCCCGAATCGGCGGCCTTGGGCTTGGCGGCCAGCCAGGTGAGCCCGTCGCCCCGAGGCAACTCCTCCACTGCAAACACCTTTTCAAAGTCCTGGCTGCCGGCAAGCAACGCTGCCGGCGTCGCACTCAGCGTCTGGTCCATGGCGCGTATCGTGACCTGGTTGAGGTCGGTGTCGTAGACCCACACCTTCTGGCCGTCGCCCACGAGCAATTGCGTGTAGGGCTTGACATACGACCAGCGGAATTTTCCCGGGCGCGCCAGGCTGAAAGTGCCCGAGGCCTCGCGCAGTACCTTGCCGGTCCGATCGACGACAACCTGGGTGAAATCGCCGCGGGCCGACTTGGTCTGGGTGGTGAAAATGCGGAATTCTTCCACGGCACCGGCCACGGCCGGCGCCGACAGAGAAAAAATCATTGCGACGAGCAGCAACCAACGCATCAACGGATTCCCGGCATGTTGTACATCCTCTTCATAGGTGGATCGCCATGCGGGCGCTGCCGCAGCAGCGCCGTAACCCGCGATGGAGGCTCGTGCCTACGGTTGCCATTCTGACCCGTTTCTCCGCCCCACGTTCAAATGTCGTGGATGACGTATGGCGCTCATGTCTCGCCCCGATTGGGCACCAGCACCTCCCGATTGCCATTGGTTTGCATCGCCGACACCAGCCCCGCCTTTTCCATTTGCTCGATCAGCCGCGCTGCGCGGTTGTAGCCTATGCGCAAATGCCGCTGTACCAGCGATATGGACGCGCGCCGCGAACTGAGAACGATCTGCACCGCCTGATCGTACATCGGATCGGCTTCCGGATCGTTGCCGGCCTCGCCGCCTTCCGTCCCTTTTGCGTCGCTGCCCCCCGGATCGAGGACGCCATCCTCGTACTGCGGCGCGCCCTGGTGCTTGAGATAGTCAACGACCGCGTGCACCTCCTGGTCCGTCACATAGGCGCCGTGCACGCGTTGCGCCAATCCATGCCCCGGCGGCAGGTACAGCATGTCGCCNNACCGACGGGCGCTGCGTGGCCAGCAGCAAATGGATGCCGGCGGCCCGGGCCTTTTGGGCCAGACGCGCGATCAACTCCTCGATTTTCTTGCCCTGCACCATCATCAGATCCGCCAGCTCGTCGATCACGACGACGATCAAAGGCATCACTTTCAGCGGCTCCGGTGTGTCGGGCGTCAGCGTGTAC
>PLYG01000412.1 GCA_003153335.1 Betaproteobacteria bacterium
GAGCTTGCCCGGATTGGCCTTGGCAGCCTGCACCAGTTGCGCCACGCTGTCGATCTTTTCGCCGGGCGCGACCGCCAGCAGCAGCGAGCCCCAGGCCGCGACCGAGATGGGCGCGAAATCTTTCACCGGATCGAAGGGTAGCGCCTTGTAGAGCGCCGGGTTCATGACGAGTGTGTTGACCGTCACCAGCAAGGTGTAACCATCCGGCTTGGCGCGGGCGACGAACTCGGTGCCGATGTTGCCGCTGGCGCCGGCCTTGTTCTCGACGACGACCGGCTGCCCGAGGCGTTCCTGGAGCTTTTGTCCAACCGACCGGGCGATGATGTCGATGCCGGTGCCGGGGGTGAAGCCGACAATCAGCTTGATGGATTGCGCCGGGTAGGTCTGCGCCAACGCGACGGAAATGGTCAATGCAAATGCCGCAATAACGCGCAATAGCGTATTCATGGTTAACGGGTCTCGGCGTGATGGAAGGATGGAGTCATTTCGCCGGATCGGGCTTTGGTGACTTCGACCAGGCAATCGTAAAAAGTTGGCCCCGCCCCAAAATCGGCCAGCGCCTGCGACGTGACGGCATTGATATTGCGTCCGTGCAAGGTGTCCTTGTGCCACCAGATACCCAGGCCGACCGCCAGCCCGCGGCGCACATTGCTGGTCACGCGAGCGATTGCGGTGAATTCGCCACGGTCGTTGTGGACGCGCACCGCGTCGCCATCGGCGATGCCGCGCGCCGCCGCATCGTCCGGATGCAATTCGACGCGCTGCGCGGTCTCCAGCGTTTTCAGCACACCGACGTTGGCAAAGCTGCTGTTGAGAAAATTGCGTGCCGGGGGTGAGATGAAGGCCAGCGGATACCGTCGCCCAAGCTCTGGCGCGGTCGCGACCGATTCGCGCGGTGGATGATAAACGGGCAGCGGATCGAAACCTTGCTGCTGCAGCCGCGCGCTGAAGAATTCACATTTGCCTGACGGCGTCGGGAAGTTGCCCTCGGCAAAGGGCGCGTAACGCTCGGGCACTGCCAGCCGCTGCCAGCCTTGCTCCTTGAGTCGCGCCACGCTGATACCGGCATTGCCGGGATGCGCTGCCAGCGCGCATTGCGCGAGATCCTCGTCGGAGTCCGTGAAGCATGGGTCATCGAATCCCATCCGGANNGCTTCGCCCAGCGGCGCGATCGCCGGATTGTTGATCATCCAGTACAAATGCCCGTACGAGGCGTGGATGTCGAAGTGTTCGAGCTGCGTCGTCGCCGGCAGCACGATGTCGGCGTAGTCGGCTGTATCGGTCTGGAAGTGTTCGATGACTACGGTGAACAAATCCTCGCGCGCGAATCCGGCGATGACCTTTTCCGATTCGGGCGCCACGGCGACCGGATTCGAGTTGTAGACAATGATCGCCTTGATCGACAGGTCATCGCTGGTGGTCAGTGCATCGCCGATAGTGCTCATGTTGATGGTGCGTGGCCGGCCCGGAATCAGGTCGGGACGTTCCAGCGCGGCGCGGTCGATCGGATAGGCGCCGGAGGAGGACAGCAGCAGGCCGCCTTCGGGATCGCGCCACGCGCCGATCAGTGCCGGCAGGCAGGCGATGGTCCGCATCGCCATGCCGCCGCCGGCCGTGCGCTGCATGCCGTAATTGACCCGGATCGCCACGGGTTTGGCCGTTCCGTACTCGCGGGCGAGCGCAACGATCGTCGCGGCATCGATACCGCAAATCGCGGCGACGCGCTCGGGCAAATACTCGGCGGCGCGTTGCGCGAGTCCATCGAATCCCAACGTGTAGCGGGCTACGTAGTCATGATCGAGCAAATCTTCGGCGATCAACACATGCATCATCGCCAGCGCCAGCGCGCCGTCGGTGCCCGGCAGCAGCGCGATGTGCTGGTCGCACTTTTCCGCGGACAGGCTGCGGTACGGGTCGATGGCAATCACCCGGGCGCCGCGCCGCCTGGCTTCGACCACGCGCGACCACAGATGGACGGTCGAGGTGATCGGGTTGGTGCCCCAGAGCAGAATGAGCTTCGAGTCGACGAAGCGTTCCATGTCCATCCCGATCGACGCGCCCAGCGTGTACGACAGCCCGACCTTGCCGGGCGTCGAGCAGATCGTGCGATCCAGAAGTGATGCGCCCAGCTTGTGAAAGAACCGCCGGTCCATCGACGAGCCCTGCACCAGTCCCATCGTGCCCGCGTAGCTGTACGGCAGGATAGCTTGGCGGTCGTCGCCAGCGATGGCCTTCAGCTTCGCGGCGATGGTATCCAGCGCGTCATCCCAGCTTATGCGCTCGAATCGTCCCTCGCCTTTCCTGCCGCTGCGCTTCATCGGATACTGCAGGCGATCCGGCGAATACGTCCGGTCCAGATATTTCGCGACCTTGGTGCACAACACGCCATTGGTCGGTGGATGCTCGGCGGCACCCTGGATCCTGATCGCGATGCCGTTCTCGACAGTCGTCACCAGAGCGCAGGTATCGGGGCAGTCGTGCGGACATGCGCCGCGAACGATGGTTTGCGGGACGGGCGGCGATTGCAGGGGTGCGTTCATGCGGCACAGAGATGAGAATGCGGAACAGCCGGGTACGTTACCACTTCCGGGGGCGCGGTGATATAGCTGCCCAGCCTATTGTCCACCTTGTTAGAGAACCCAATGAACAAACTGATTGTTGCCTTGCTGGCAACGCTGGCGATGCCGGTCCTGGCGCAGGATTTACCCAAGGTTTCTATCGGCATGAGCGGCTGGACCGGCTTTGCGCCGCTGTCGCTGGCCGAGAAGGCAGGAATATTCAAGAAGAACGGCCTGTCGATCAAGGACGTGAAAATCTCGACGCTCTCGCCGCAGGCGGCCGCCAGCGCCTTCAATGCCGGCACCGACATCGACGCGGCAATGACCTATGAACCGTATCTGTCTTCGGTGCGGGACAACAAGAGTGCCGGCAAGATCATCGCCACCACGCTCGACTATCCGATGGTGATGGACACGTTGGGCTGCACGCCCAAGTTCATCAAGGAAAACGGCAAGCTGGTCCAGGCCATGGTCAACAGCTACTTCGAGGCGCTCGAGATGATCAAAAAGGAGCCAGCGAAGTCGAATGAAATCATGGGCGCGGTCGTCAAGCAGACCGGCGAGGCCTTCGCCAAATCCGCAGCATTCCTGCGCTGGCAGGACAAGGAAGCAAACAAGAAATTCTTCAGCGGCGAGATCCAGGCATTCAGCAAGGAAGCGGGCGATCTGCTGCTCGAGATGGGCCTGGTCAAGAGCGTGCCGGATCTGAATTCGCTGGTGGATACGAGCTTCATCAAGTAGTTTTCCCGTGGGGAACAATGGGCACGGGGGCGACGCATAATCGGCATAATCGGGGACAGACCACGTTTTTCTGGCATTGGCCAATCAAATAAACGTGGTCTGTCCCCGATTATTGCGTGGCAAAGACAAGGGCATGACGCCACTCAAACCTATCTCATCCGGGCCCCGCACCGCTCTGGGCGTATCGTTCTTTATCGTGTTTTTCGCGATATGGGGCGCCGCGACGCTGGGCGGCTTCGTGTCCAAGGTTTTTCTCGCCGATCCGCTCACGATGGTCCGGGAAGGGATCGGCCTGTTTGTCGACCAGGGATTCATCAAGGATGTCGGCATTACCGTATGGCGCGTGGTCGGAGGCTTCGTCCTCGCCGCGGTGTTCGCCGTTCCGCTAGGGATCGCGATGGGAACGTACCGGCCGGTCGGCGCGTTCTTCGAGCCGTTCGTATCATTCGCGCGCTATCTGCCCGCCTCCGCCTTCATACCGCTGCTGATCCTGTGGGCGGGGATCGGCGAACTGCAAAAGCTGCTGGTAATCTTCATCGGATCGTTTTTCCAATTGGTGCTGATGGTTTCCGTGATTGTAGGCAATGCGCGGACCGATCTGGTCGAAGCGGCGTACACGCTGGGTGCGAAGGACGCGGGGATCGCCAGGCGCGTGCTGCTGCCCGGCGCCGCGCCGGACATCGCCGAGACGCTGCGCCTGGTGCTNNTGGTGCTGGGCTGGGCGTGGACCTATGTGATTGTCGCCGAGCTGATCGGCTCCTCGTCCGGGATCGGGCACATGATCACCGACAGCCAGGCGCTGCTGAACACCGGCCAGATCATTTTCGGGATCATCGTCATCGGCGTGATTGGACTGGTGTCCGACTATTGCTTCAAGGCGGGCAATCAGAAGCTGTTCCCGTGGGCGCTGCTGCGGTGACCACGCGTTGCGTACCGGGGACGCGATGACCGGTGCGCCGCCCGTCGCGCAGCTTTCCGTCGAGCAGGTCACTCGCGTCTTCCCGGCGCCGCGCGCCCGCGGGCTGATCGAGGCGCTCAAGCCGATCGATCTGGCGGTCGCGCGGAACGACTTCATCACCATCCTCGGACCATCGGGCTGCGGCAAGTCGACATTGTTGCGGATCGTCGCCGGGCTCGACACGCCTACCGCCGGCCGCGTACTGCTCGACGGACGACCGGTAGCCGGACCAGGGCCGGATCGAGGCATGGTGTTCCAGAACTACACGTTGTTTCCATGGCTGACGGTGCGCGACAATATCTGCTTCGGTCTGCGCGAAAAGGGCATGGCGCTCGCTGCCCAGCATGAGCGCGCTGCATTTTCATCGACCGGGTCGGGCTCGATGGTTTCGAGCATCACTACCCCAAGCAGCTCTCCGGCGGCATGCAGCAGCGCACGGCGCTGGCCCGGGCGCTAGCCAGCGATCCGCAGATCCTGTTGCTCGACGAGCCGTTCGGCGCGCTGGACAACCAGACGCGGGTGCTGATGCAGGAACTCCTGCTCGGGATCTGGGAGACGGACCGCAAGACCGTTCTGTTCGTCACCCACGACATCGACGAGGCGATCTTCATGGCTAATCGCGTCGTGGTGTTCACCGCACGGCCCGGGCGCATCAAGACCGAACTCGCGGTCGATCTGCCGCATCCGCGGCACTACACCATCAAGACCACGCCGCGATTTGTCGACTACAAGGCGCGGTTGACCGAGGCGATTCGCGAGGAAGCACTGAAGGCAATGGCGCTGGGTTAGCGTAAAACGGGGACAGACCACGTTTTCCTGCGCCTCGGGTGTCGATTAAACGTGGTCTGTCCCCGATTTTGATGGCGTTGGGTTGGCGCACGCGGCACGTAGCGTTGCGCCGCCATTTGCGGGTAACATTAGCGCCTGCTATTTTCGGGGAGGTGGTCATGGCGAAAAGTTCATTGCACAAGGCAGCCGCGCCGGCGACGGCGTTGCTGATCGCCACGCGCAAGGGGCTCTGGATTCTGGCGGGCGACGCCAAACGCGCGACGTGGAAACTGCAGGGTCCGCATTTTCTCGGACACATCGTCCACCACGCGGTGCTCGACCCGCGCGACGGCAAAACGCTGCTGGTCGCCGCGCGCACCGGGCATCTGGGTCACTCGGTGATGCGCTCCACCAATCGCGGCAGGACCTGGACGGAATCGAAGCAGCCGCCGGTGTTCGATCCGGCGCACGATGCGCGCAGCGTCGATCATGTGTTCTGGCTGACGCCCGGACACTTGAGCGAGCCCGGCGTGTGGTATTGCGGCACGTCGCCGCATGGGTTGTTTCGCAGCGAGGATGGCGGCGCCACATGGCAGGGCGTCAACGGATTCAACCATCATCCCAAACGCCGCGATTGGTGCGGCGGCGACAAGGACGGCACGCCCGACGGACCGAAAGTGCATTCGATCATCGTCGATCCGCGCGATCCCAACCATCTATACATCGGTATGTC
The DNA here is from genome assembly GCA_003153335.1 of Betaproteobacteria bacterium. Classification (GTDB taxonomy): domain Bacteria; phylum Pseudomonadota; class Gammaproteobacteria; order Burkholderiales; family Casimicrobiaceae; genus PALSA-1005. The sequence continues at coordinate 5,759 of PLYG01000412.1, forward strand.
GGGCGGCGGCATTTTCGAATCGATCGATCGCGGCGCCGACTGGAAGCCGCTCAACAAGGGGCTGCTGGCCACATTCATGCCGGACCCCTACCCCGAGTACGGCCAGGATCCGCATTGCATACGCTTGCATCCCGCGCTACCCGACCGGCTTTATCAGCAGAACCACTGCGGCATCTTCCGCATTGATCGGCCGTCCGACATGTGGATCGACATCGGCCGCAGCATGCCGAAAAAAGTCGGCAACATCGGCTTCCCGATGACCTTGCATCCGCGCGATCCGGATACGGCGTGGGTGTTTCCGATGGACGGCTCCGACGTGTGGCCGCGCACCTCGCCCGGCGGCAAGCCCGCCGTGTACCGGACGACCAACGGCGGCAAGACGTGGCAGCGGCAGGACAAGGGATTCCCCGCGCAGCAGGCGTGGTGGACCGTCAAACGGCAGGCGATGAGCGCGGACGGCCACGACGTCCCCGGCCTGTATTTCGGGACCACCAGCGGCGAGATCTGGGGCAGCAAGAATAGTGGCGATTCGTGGAAGTGCCTGGCGAGCCATTTGCCGCACGTGTATGCGGTTGCAGCTTGCGCGTGGCGGTAGCGTAACGCGCTAAAAAGTCATGCGCGTGCTGATTCCCAATCCCCTGCTGTCGTACACCAAGCAAGCCCGCGCCGTGGAAGCGCAGGGCGTGACACTCGACCAGCTCACGCGCGATCTCGACCGCCAGTATCCCGGCATCCGTTTCCGTATCATCGACGAGCATCAGCGCGTGCGGCGCCATATCAAGCTGTTCGTCAATCGCGATCAGGCCGACGACAATCTTGCCGCCCCGCTCAAGCCGGACGATGAAATCATGATTGTCGCCGCGCTTTCCGGCGGGTAGGCAGCAGGCGACCTATGGCCTGGCCCGCACCGGCCTCGATTGGCATGCGTCTCGACGAGGTCGATACGCCGGCGCTGATCGTCGAACTCGATGCGTTCGAGCACAACCTGCGCGCGCTGATGGATGCAGTGCGCGCATCTGGTGTGCGCGTGCGTCCGCACGCCAAGACCCACAAGTGTCCCGACATCGCCAGGCAGCAGATCGCGCTGGGCGCGGTGGGCGTGTGCTGTCAGAAGGTAAGTGAAGCCGAGGCGTTGGTCGACGGCGGCATCGACGACGTGCTGATCACCAACGAAATTGTCGGCGACCCCAAGGTCGAGCGGCTCGCGGCGCTGGCGCGCCGGGCGCGGATCGGGGTGTGCGTCGATCATCCGTTGCAGGTCGAGCAGCTGGCGCGCGCTGCGGCCGCTCTTCAGGCGGAAGTCGACGTGTACGTGGAACTCGATGTCGGCCAGGAACGGTGCGGAGTTGCCGACGCCAACGATGTCATGGCGCTCGTGGCGCAGGTGCAATCGCATCCGCCGTTGCGTTTTGCCGGGTTACAGGCGTATCACGGCCGCGCCCAGCATTTGCGCGAACCCTCCGAGCGCGAACGCGCGATTGCACATGCGCAAAAAGTGGTCACCGATTGCCTGAAGGAATTTGCCGTCGCCGGCATCGGCGTGCCACGCATTACAGGCGCCGGTACCGGGACTTATCCGCTCGAAGCCGCGAGCGGTGTTTGGAACGAGCTCCAGCCGGGCTCGTACATTTTCATGGACGCCGACTATGGCCGCAACCGCCTCGAGCCGGCCGCGCCGCGGTTTCGCAACAGCCTGCATGTATTGAGCACGGTGATCAGCGATGCCGGCGGGCGGCTGATCCTCGACGCCGGGTTGAAAGCATTCAGCGTCGACTCCGGTTTGCCGCAAGCCCCCGACGCGCCGGGCTGGCAATTCGCCAAGGCGTCCGATGAGCACGGCGTACTGACCCCGGCCAGCGCCGCACCGGCGCTGCCGATCACCGTCGGGACCAAGCTGCGCCTGATTCCCGGCCACTGCGATCCCACCGTCAACCTGCATGACTGGTTCGTTGGCATGCGCGGCGGGGTCGTCGAAACCCTCTGGCCGATCACTGCGCGCGGGGCGCTGTTCTAGTTGGTCGTCCAATCCGATCGATTCTCCGGTGGTTCCAGCCAGGCGGGGTGTGCTCGTCCGTGGATTGGCGTGCTTATGACGAAACGATATAAGATTCCCCGCCATGGAATGATTCCCATTACTTGCAAAACAGCCGCAAGCGTGTTAAATATGCGCTAGACACGTTGCGATCGCTAAACGCGATCCTGCAACAGCGGGTAGGGGGAGCTATGCGAGCAAGCAACGGCAAGTGGTGTCTCCGGCGATGGTTGCTGGGCGCGGGCCTGTTGCTCAGCACCGCCCTGAGTGCGGCCACCTTCGACATTCTGGTCGACAACGACAACAACACCGCCACCGGCTGCACGGTAGCGACTTCGGCCGGTCCCTTCCCCGGGGTCGAATTCATTGTCACCACGACGGTCAACACCGCGGTCTTTCCGCCGGTGGTCACCGGGGTCAGCCGCCGCGAGTGCGTCAGCCCCCCCAGCACCTTCAGCGCCGCGAGCGTCATTGATGCCGGTGGCTGGCCGGTGGGTATCGGCAATGGCATCGCCGGCTACGATGTGCTCGAAACCTACTTTACGACGACGGTCCCGTTTGGCCAGTACCGGCTGGGCTTTGTCTACACCGACCCCAGCGCCGGCAGCAACGATGCGGTTATCACCAGCAATGGCCAGGTCGGCGGCGGTGCGATCACCTTCGATCTGGGTCCGTTCCCGGCCCCGGCCCGGGTCATCCCGACGCTGGCCCACGGCGCGCTGCTGCTGCTGGCCTTCGCGCTGGCCTGGTTGGCGCTGCGCCGCTTGCGGCAACACAAGGTCTCCGCCCTGGTCATTGCCGGCGTCCTGGCCACCATTGTTGCCGGCAGCACCTGGGCGGCGATCGTGCTCGATGGGCTGATTTTCGACTGGGCCGGGGTGCCGCAACTGGCGGCGGGTGGCGGCGACATTGCGGCGATCTTTGTCAAGCTGGAGAACCCCAAGGTCTTTGTGCGGGCGGACGTGAAGACCGCCAGCCCGCCCAGCTTTACCAGTGCTAACGCAACCACCTTCACCGTCGGGGCGCCGGGCAACTTTGCCATTACCACCTTTGGCATTCCGGCGGTCAGTGCCATCACCCAGGGCGGCACGCGCCCAACTGGGGTCAATTTCACCGACAACGGCGACGGCACCGCCAGCTTAGCCGGCACCCCGGGTGTGGGCACCGGCGGGGTTTATCCGCTGACCTTTAGCGCCAGCAACGGCGTGCCGCCGCCCGGCAGTCAGAACTTCACGCTGACCGTCAACCAGGCGCCCGCGGTGACCAGCGCCAATAACACCGCGTTCATTGTCGGCACGCCGGGGACCTTCACGTTCACGAGCACCGGCTTCCCCAATGCCACACTGACGCTGACCGCCTGCGTGCCAGCCCTGCCCGGTGGCCTGACCTTGACCAACAACGGCAACGGCAGCGCGACGCTGGCGGGTTCGGCGGCACTGGGCAGCGTTGGCGTCAAGAACTGCACGCTCACCGCCAGCAACGGTGTGGGCGCGCCGGCCGTGCAGCCGTTTGCGCTGACCATCAACCAGGCGCCGACGACGACCACGCTGCTCTCCAGCGTCAACCCGTCGGTGATCGGCCAGAACGTGACCTTTACCGCGACCGTCATCGCCACGCCGCCGGGCACCGGTACGCCGACCGGCAACGTGCAGTTCATGGATGGTGTCAACCCGCTGGGCGCCCCGGTAGCCCTGGCCGCCGGCAGTGCGACGGTCAGCACCGCCGCCCTGATCCTGGGGCCGCACGCGATCACCGCGAACTATCTGGGCGATGTGAACTTCATCATCAGTACGGGCTCCCTCCCGACGCAGACGGTGAACCTGGCGGCCACGACCACGGCGGTCATCTCCTCGGTCAATCCGTCGGTGTTCGGGCAGTCGGTGCTCTTCACCGCAACCGTGGCCGCAGTCTCGCCGGGCAGCGGCATCCCGACCGGCAGCGTGCAGTTCATGGACGGCGTCAATCCGCTCGGCGCACCGGTGACTTTGGTCGCCGGCGTAGCGTTCACCAGCACCGCGGCCTTGAGCACCGGCGCCCACGCGATCACCGCGCTGTACAGCGGCGACGCCAATTTCAGCACCAGCACCGGGTCGTTGCCGACGCAGACGGTGAACAAGGCGAATACGACGACGACGCTCGCGCTGACCAGCGGGACGACACCGTCGGTCTATGGCCAGTCGCTGACCTTCACCGCCACGGTCGTCGCCGTCGCCCCGGGCGCCGGCACGCCGGGCGGAAGCGTAACCTTCAAGGACGGGCTCACGCCGCTCTGCTCCGCAGTTGTTCTGGCCGGCGGCAGCGCGACCTGCACGACGACGACGCTGAGCGTCAATGCGCACCTGCTCAGCGCCGATTACAGCGGCGACCCGGGCTTCAATACGAGCACGAGCAATAGCCTGGCGCAGACGGTCAACAAGGCCGATACGACGACCACGATCACGAATGCCGCGGCGCTGCTGGCCACGCCGACGGTCGTCGGCGAGCCCTATGCGGTCAATTGGAGCGTGACCGTGAACGCCCCGGGAACGGCTGCCACACCGCTGTCCGGCAACGTAACCGTCGGCGACGGCACCGGCGCGAGCTGCTCTGCTGCGGTGGCGGCCGGCACCTGCACCCTCGCCGCCACCACGCCCGGCGCCCCGAAGACGCTGAGCGCCACCTATGCCGGCGATGGTAATTACAACGGCAGCGCCGCGGCCGGCGCGCCCCATACAGTCACCAAGGCCAACACGACCACGACGATCACCAACGCGGCAGCGCTCGCAGGCACTGCGACCGTGGTCGGCGAAGCATACGCGGTCAACGTCAGCGTCGTAGCGGTCGCCCCCGGTGCCGGCACGCCGACCGGGACGGTGAGCGTCAGCGAAGGGCTCGACACCTGCACCATCACCTTGCCCGCCACCAGTTGCAGCCTGACCAGCACCACGGCGGGCAGCAAGCTGGTCACTGCGCTCTACAACGCTGACACCAACTTCAATGGCAGCGCCGCGACGCCAGCCAATCACACGGTCAACAAGCCGGCGACCACGACCGTCATCACCAATGCGGCCGCCCTGCTGGCGACGGCGAGCGTCGTCGGTGAACCGTATGCCGTCAACTGGAGCGTCACCGTCAACCCGCCCGGCGTCCTCGGCGCCCCGCTGACCGGCACCGTAACGGTCAGCGATGGCGTCGCCGTTTGTAGCGCCGCCGTCAGCGCCGGCACCTGCAGTCTGACCTCGACCGCGCCCGGCGCGCCGAAGACGCTCACCGCCACCTACGCGGGCGATGTCAATTACAACGGCAGTGCTTCGCTCGGCGTGCCGCACACCGTCAACAAGGCGAACACGGTGACGACGATCACCAACGCGGCGGCGCTGGCAGCGACGCCGACGGTTGTCGGCCAACCGTATGCGGTGAATGCCAGCACTGCCGCCGTGGCTCCCGGGGCGGGGACGCTCACCGGCACGATCACGGTCAGCGACGGCGCGGCGACCTGCCCGATCATCCTGCCCGCGACGAGTTGCAACCTGACCAGCACGGCGCCGGGCGCGCCGAAGACGATCACCGCGACCTATAGCGGCGATCAGAATTTCTCAAGTGGCACGCCTGGCACTGTTTCGCAGGTTGTAGTCGCGTCGGGCACAATGACGACCCTCGCNNCGGTACGCTGAGCGGGACGGTCAGCTTCTTCGACAACGCGCTGCCGCTCGGCGCCCCGGTGGCCGTGGTAGCCGGTGCCGCTGCCCTCAGCACCTCGGCCTTGAGTCCGGGCACGCATCCGATCACCGCGACTTATAACGGCGATGCGAATTTCACCGGCAGCGCCAGCGGCCCGCTGACGCAGACCGTCAACCAGGTGCCGGCTGCAGTCGACGATCCGAACTACATCGTCCTCACCGACACGACCTTGACCGTGACGGCCGGGGGCACGCCCGATGGCCTGCTGGCCAACGACACGCTGGGTTTCCCGGCCGCGACGATCACCTCGTTCGGCGGCGACAGCGTCAGCCTGCTGGTCACCGACAACCCGGTCGGCACGCCGGTGACGTTCGGCCCGGGCCACATCCTGAACGTGAGCGCCAATGGCAGCTTTACCTTCACCGCGGCGCCTAACTCCTACGGTCCGGTGACATTCCTGTACCGGCTGACGAATCCTAACGGCACCAGTGACGCGACGGTCACCATCGGCGTGCAGAAGGCGCCGCTGTTCACCAGCGCCAATAACAAGGCGTTCACCCCGGGATCGCCCGGAACGTTCACCGTGACGACGTCCGGCTTCCCCGCGCCGTCGATCGCAGTGACCAGTCCGTTCACCCCGCCGGCGCCGTGGCTGACCTTCACCGACAATGGCAACGGCACGGCGACCCTCTCCGGCACGCCGCCGTTGCTGGCCACCGGCTCGATCACCTTCACGATGACCGCGCACAACATCATCGCCCCGGATGCGACGCAGATCTTCACCTTGAATCTGCAAACGCCGCCGCAGATCACCAGCGCGAACAACCTGACCTGCGTGGTCGGCACGCCGTGCCCGGCCTTTACCGTCACTGCGACCGGCACGCCGACGCCGACTTTGAGCCGGACCGGCGATCCGCTGCCGGCCAACATCACCTTTACTTCCGGTACCGGTGTGCTCGGCGGCACGGCCGTTGCCGGCACCGGCGGGGTGTACAGCAACAACACCTTCCATGCGATCAACGGCGTTGCTCCCGACGATGCGACGCAGTTGTTCACGCTGACCGTCAATGAAGCCCCGGGCGCCCCGGCCGGGACCACGCCGGTTACCTTCGTGGTCGGCACCAGCAATAGCGTCAACTACACCGCGACCGGCTTCCCGGCGCCGACCTTTACCTTGACCGGCTGCCCGACGCTGCCGGCCGCGATCACTCTGAGCAGCGGCGGCACCCTGAGCGGCACCGCCGTAACGGGCACCGGCGGGGACTTCAACTGCAACGTCGTGGCCACCAACCTCGTGACGTCGACGTCGACACCGATCGCGATTCACGTGCGCGAGGCCCCAGCCTTCACCAGCGCCAACAGCCTGACTTGCGTGGTGGGCACCGCCTGTCCGACGCTGAACGTGACCGCCAGCGGGTTCCCCGCGCCGACGCTCAGCGTGGGCGTCTGCACTCCTGCGNNCACCGGCAGCGGCACGACCACGATGTCGCTCGGGGGTACGCCGCCGGCCAATGCGGGCGGTAGCTACAGTTGTCCGCTCACCGCCGGCAACCTTGTGGGCGCCAATGCGACGCAGACGTTCACGCTGACCATCAATCAGCCCCCGGCGTTCACCAGCGCCGCCAGTGCAACCTTCGCACCGGGCCTGGCCGGGCAGAGCTTCACCGTCAACACCACCGGCTTCCCGATCAACGGCATCACGCGCACCGGCACGCTGCCGCTCAACGTGACGTTTACCGACAACAACAACAACACGGCCACCATCGCCGGCACGCCGGCCGCCGGGACGGCGGGCGCGTACAGCTGGGTCATCTCGGCGATCAACGGCGTGACCCCGAACGCCACCCAGAACTTCACTTTTAACGTGACCTGCCCGGTGATCGCTGTGGCACGCACCGGCGGCGGTTCATTCCCGGCGGCGACGTTCGGAGTGGCGTATGGAGCAGGCCAGAGCGTGACCGCCTCGGGCAGCAGCGCCCCGCCGTACACCTACGCGGTGACCGCGGGTGCCCTACCGACCGGACTGACGCTGTCGAGCGCCGGAGTGATCAGCAACGCCGCGCCGAGCGCAACCGGCACCTTCACCTTCACCATCACGGCCACCGATGCCGGCGGCTGCACCGGCTCGCAGGCGTTCTCCATCGCCGTGGCTCCAGTCGCGGGCGCCGACGCCTATACCGGTCTGGTCGACAACACGCAGTTCGTAGTTACCGGCGGCACGACCGCAACGCCGGGGACACCGACCGTGGTGACCAGCGGCGTCCCAGGTTTCCGCTTGCTGAATAACGACCTGCCGAGC
>PLYG01000555.1 GCA_003153335.1 Betaproteobacteria bacterium
CGCCGCCCGACCGCGACCAGCACCTGATCGGCCGGCAGCGTGGACTCTTCGCCTTGCGCGGTGCGGATGCGCACCGCGTCGCCGCTCGCGTTCAACCCCTGCACGGTGCAGCCCTCATGCAGTTGCACGCCGAGCCGCCGCAGTGACGCAGCCACCGGTTTGACGAGCTCTTCGTCATAGGCCGGCAGCACGCGGTCCAGTGCTTCGACCACTGTCACCTCAGAACCCAGCTTCCGATACGCGGTGCCGAGTTCCAGCCCGATGTAGCCGGCGCCGACGACGACCAGACGCTTCGGCAGCGCTGGCGGCGCCAGGGCTTCGGTCGACGAGATGACGCTGCCGCCGAAGGGCAGCGTCGGCAGCGCCACCGCCTGCGAGCCAGGGGCCAGCAACAGGTGTTCGCAGACGATGCGCAACGGGTCCTGCCCCGCGCTGGTCGTGACCTCGGCCGTCTTGCCGTCGACGATGCGGGCCCAGCCGCTCACGACCTGCACGCCGTTTTTCTTCAGCAGTGCGGCGACGCCGCCGGTGAGCCTGGTGACGATGCGGTCCTTCCAGCGCACCGTCTGCGCCAGATCGATGCGCGGCGACTCGACGTGGATGCCGAGCGGCGAGCCCTGCGCGTAATGGCAGGCCTTCTCGAACTCCGCGGCGGCGTGGATCAAGGCCTTGGACGGAATGCAGCCGATGTTCAGGCAGGTGCCGCCGAGCTTGTCGCCTTCGACCAGCGTAGTGGCGATGCCGAGTTGCCCGGCGCGGATCGCCGCGACATAGCCACCGGGGCCGCCGCCGATGACGAGCAGGGTGGTGGATCGCCTGTCCATCGACATCGGCTACTCCACGAACAACGTTGCCGGGCATTCCAGCAAGCCGCGCAGCGCCTGCCCTGGGGTTTCAGGGCAGCGCACAGAACACGATCCCCTCATCCTTCCAGCCGCTCGCGCTGACCAGCGCGGTAATGTCGGCGTGACTGGTCGAATAGCGGTGATTGGAATCCCAGGGGTTCTTGCCCGTGGCCGTAAAGGCATTGTTGTAAGCGCGATAGACCGCCTGCGTCCCGCTCGGACAGCCGAGGGCTCCGCCCGTGAGCTGGACCGGGGCTGAAATGTCGAAGCCCAGGCCCTCGTAGTTCCACTGCTGCACGGTCGTCGGTATCGGTGTGACCTGCAACGCCTTGAGCGCGTTGCACTCCGCTTCACTGACCGTGAGAAAGTGCGAGTTGGGACCCGGCTGGATACTGCCGTAGAAGCGGAATACGCGGGCATAGCCGCCCGTCGCGAACGACTTGCCGGTGCGGGTGAAGTGACCGGCGCCGCCGCCGTCGACGAAGGCTTGCTCCGCCGGATCGGCCGTGTAGAAGAAATGTCCGCCGGGTGCATTGGGAAAATCCGCGGTATCGATGTACTCGACCGCGTGGCCTTCGACCACCGGCGGTTGCGCTTCGAAGGCGCCGATATCCGCGGCGGCTCCGACCACGCGTACGAATCCGGTGCCGCGTTGATCGGTGGCCAGCGCCAGGGGATTGGCACCCGTGTCGATGGCCTTGCTTCCTGCCAGCAACGCCATCGTGGCGGTCGGGCCGCCGTTGTTCTGCAAGGGGCCGAGTACCGGATCGGCGTTGATCAGGTCCCCTGTCGAGGCAAAGCCGCAACTGTTGGCGCTATCCAGGTTATGGCCATTGGAGGTGATGGTGCCGTGGCTGGCAGCAACGCAGTTCGCGCCCGACACCGGATTGGCGATGATGGTCGAGACGACCAAGATATTCGCCCCACCGAAACTCTCGAGCTGCGCGCTTTCGTTGCTGCTGTTGCCGGCGATCGTGACGTTGGACAAGGTGGTCGAGCCTTCTTCCTCTTGCGAAACTCCGCTGCCACTGCTCGACGAATTGCCGCTGATGGTCGATTCGGTCACCGTGAGCGTTCCCTGATTCTCGATGCCGCCGCCCGCGGCGCCGAAGGTCAGAGCCTGATTGTTGCTCACCGTACTGCCGGTGATGTGCGCGGTCCCACCAATGACTACCCGAATGCCGCCGCCGCCGTTCGAGCCGTTGTTGTTGCTCACGGTGGCGTTCGAAAGATTCAGCGTCCCGTAGACACAGATGCCCCCGCCGCTGGCGTTGGGCGTCTGGTTGTTGCTGATTGTGCTCGATGTGATATTGACGGTCGTCGACGGACCAATGAAGACACCACCGCCGCTGCAGATGCCGTTGGATCCGGGGTTCGGCGATGGGGCGGACCCGTGCTGGATGGTCAGACCCGTGAGCGATGCCGTGCCCCCGATCAGGCGGAACACTCCGCTCAAGCCGCCGCCGTCGATCACCGCGCTGCCGCCGGTGCCTTGAATCAGCAGCGCATTGTTGGCGGGGTTGTCGATCACGAGCGCGCCAAAGGTCAGTCCATAGGGTCCCAGCGCGGCGGGGAGGTTGATGACATTCGCGCCCCCGAGCGAGTCCGCCACGAGGATCGCACTGCGCAATGTAACGACGCCCGCGGATGGGCTCGCGATATCGGCGCTGGAGTTTACGGTGAAGGTGGCCGCGAGACAGGGCGCGCCGGCAATCGCCAGCAGCGCAAGCACGGTGCACCCGTGCATGATGCCGATTTTTTTGAGGCTACTTCCGCTCCTGGCGACAGCGCCGCGCGCTTTCAAATCTGATGACGATTTCATTACTCGCATGTGAACCTCCCTGGCCGGATACACCGAGTTGACTGAGGCAGGCAGTTAGCCGCATATACAATACTACCGTTGATTCACGTGGACAAGGGGCAGGCATAACGCGCTGCGATGCGCAACCATTCACCGGCGGAATCGTCTCGCAGCGAGCGGCTGCCTACTCCACGAACAAGGTCGCCGGGCATTCCAGCAAGCCGCGCAGCGCCTGCACGAACCGGGCCGCAACTGCGCCGTCGACCACGCGGTGATCGAACGATGACGACAGGTTCATCATCAGCCGCGGCACCACCGCGCCGCCGCGCATCATCGGCCGTTCGACGATGCGGTTGACCCCGACGATGGCTACTTCGGGGTGGTTGATCACCGGCGTGGTGACGATGCCGCCCAGCGCGCCCAGGCTGGTGATGGTGATGGTCGAACCGCTGAGTTCCTCGCGCACTGCTTTGGCCGTGCGCGTGGCGTCGGCCAGGCGCGCGATCTCCGCGGCGCTAGACCACAAGTCGCGCGCCTCGGCGTGGCGCAGCACCGGCACCAGCAGGCCGGCATCGGTCTGCGTGGCGATGCCGATGTGCACCGCGCCGTAGCGGGTGACGATGCCGGCGTCGTCGTCGAAGCGCGCGTTGACTTGCGGGAATTCGCGCACCGCCAGCACAATCGCGCGCGCCACCAGCGGCAGCAGCGTGAGGCGGCCGCGCTCGGCGCCCCATTGCGCGTTCAGCCGCGCGCGCAGCGTCTCCAGCTCGGTGACGTCGATCTCTTCCACATAGGTGAAGTGCGGGATGCGACGCTTGGCCTCTTGCATCTTCTGCGCGATCTTGCGGCGCAGGCCGATGACGGGAATGGCCTCTTCGTCGTTGCGCTCGACGTAGCGCGCGCCGGCGTTCGATGGTCCGGTGCCCGGGCGCCGAGCCGCGTACGCGTCGAGGTCTTCATGCGTGATGCGGGCTGCCGTGCCGCTGCCAGGCACGAACTGCAGCTCGATACCAAGGTCCCAGGCGCGGCGGCGCACCGCAGGCGATGCAATGGGTTTGTCGCCGGGTTGACGCGTTGCTTGCACGACGGCCGCGGGCGCGGTGTCGCGTGCCGGCGGTGGAGGCTTGGCTGCCATGGTTGCCTTGGCGGGCGCAGGCGCCGCTACGTGTGCCGCTGGCGTTGCGGTCGCGGCCGCCGCCGCTTTCACCTGGACAGCAGGCGCGGGCGTCGCCACTGATGCTCCTGTTTCTGCGCCCGCGGCAGGCGCCGCCTTCACATTGCCGGCGCCTTCGACTTCAATGCGAATCAGCTCGCTGCCGACCGCCATCACCTGGCCAAGCTTGCCCCCGAGCGCGAGCACGGTGCCCGCGACCGGCGACGGAATCTCCACCGTTGCCTTGTCGGTCATCACATCGGCCAGCACCTGGTCTTCGACCACGGCATCGCCGGGCTGCACATGCCATTCCACCAGTTCCACTTCGGCAATGCCTTCGCCGATGTCCGGCATCTTGATTACGTGCACGCCCATTTTATTTTTCCATCGCGCGCTTGAACGCGGCGGCCACGCGTGCGGGGCCGGGGAAGTAGGCCCACTCCTGCGCATGCGGGTACGGCGTGTCCCAGCCGGCCACGCGTTCGATCGGCGCTTCGAGGTGATAAAAACAATGCTCCTGCACCAGCGCCGTCAGCTCGGCGCCGAAGCCGCAGGTGCGCGTGGCCTCGTGCACGACGACGCAGCGGCCGGTTTTCTTGACCGAGTTGATGAGCGTGTCGAGGTCCAGCGGCCAGATGCTGCGCAGGTCGATGATCTCGGCGTCGATGCCGGTCTCCAATGCCGCCGCCTCCGATACGAACACCATCGTGCCGTAGGTGAGCACCGTCAGCTCGCTGCCGGGGCGGAACACGGTGGCCGACGCCAGCGGCACCGTGTAGTGACCTTCGGGCACTGCGCCCAGCGGGTGCTTCGACCATGGCACCACCGGCTTGTCGTGGTGGCCGTCGAACGGGCCGTTGTAGAGCCGCTTGGGTTCGAGAAAGATGACGGGGTCGTCGCACTCGATCGCGGCGATCAGCAGGCCCTTGGCGTCGTAGGGATTGGATGGCATCACCGTGCGCAACCCGCAGACATGCGTGAACAGCGCCTCCGGGCTCTGGCTGTGCGTCTGCCCGCCGTAAATGCCGCCGCCGCAGGGCATGCGGATGGTGATCGGCGCCGTGAAGTCGCCCGCCGAGCGGTAGCGCAAGCGCGCCGCCTCGGAGACGATCTGGTCGGACGCCGGATAAAAGTAGTCGGCGAACTGGATCTCGACCACCGGGCGCAGGCCGTAGGCACCCATGCCGACGGCCGTGCCGACGANNCGACGATGCCGCCTTCGGAGATCGGTGCGTCGAATACGCGCGATTTGCCGTACTTCGCCTGCAGGCCTTCGGTGCAGCGGAACACGCCGCCGAAGTAGCCCACGTCCTGACCGTACACGACGACGTTGGGGTCGCGTTCGAGCATCACGTCCATCGCCGAACGCAGCGCCTGGATCATCGTCATCGGGGTCTTGCGCGTGCTCGCCATCGTCTCTTTGGTCTCGTTGGTTTTGGTTGCAATGTCCATGCTCAGACTCCGAGCTGTTGACGCTGGCGGCGCAGATGCTCGGGCATGTCCTTGTAGACGTCCTCGAACATTTCGGCGGCGCTGCGCATGTGGCCGTCGGCCAGCGTGCCGTAGCGCTCGGCTTCCTTTTGCGCCGCGGCCACCTGCGCCTCGAGCTCCTTTTGCGCGGCCTCGTGTTCCGGCTCGGACCATGCGCCAATCGCGACCAGATGTTGCTTGAGCCGCGCGATGGGGTCGCCGAGCGGAAAGTGCGCCCAGTCGTCGGCCGGGCGGTACTTGGTTGGATCGTCCGAGGTGGAGTGCGGCC
>PLYG01000138.1 GCA_003153335.1 Betaproteobacteria bacterium
CATCGGCCTCGAAGCCGACCGCGGCTTTTTCCGCGCCGCAGGCGGCGGTTACAGTGCGGAGATGATCGACGGCAAGCTCGGCAAGCCGTGGACCTTTGTTTTTCCCGGCGTTTCGATCAAGCCGCACCCCAGCGGCTCGCTCACGCATCCGGGCATGAGCGTCATGGCGGATCTGATCAAACGCCACGACGTGCGCCCCGAGCGCGTCAAGCGCGTCGCGGTCGGCACCAACCACAACATGCCGAACGCGTTGATCCATCATCGCCCCAGGAACGAGCTGCAAGCCAAATTCAGCATGGAGTTCTGCATGGCGATTCTGTTGCTCGAAAGGAAGGCCGGGCTCGAACAATTCACCGACGAGGTGGTAAACCGGCCCGATGTGCAGGCGCTGTTGCAACGCGTGCAGTTTGGCGTGCATCCGGATGCCGAAGCGGCCGGCTTTGACAAGATGACGACGATCATCGAAATTGAACTCGACGATGGCACGGTGCTAAAAGGAGCGGCGGATTTCGGCAAGGGCAGCCCCGCCAATCCGATGAGCGATGACGAACTATTCACCAAGTTTCGGGAATGCGCGGCGTGGGGCGGGCTCAAGCGCGACGAAGCGCAGCGTGTGATCGACCTGGTGTGGAAAATCGACGATCTTGCCAATGTCGCTGAGCTCGCCAGCTTGTTGCGCGTAAAGAATCCGGCGTGACGGGCACGCAGACAACGCATATGTTTGAGGGGTTCGCCCACACGCAAATCGAGACGTCGGGCGCCCGCATCAACCTGCGCCACGGAGGTTCGGGCCCGCCGCTGCTGCTGCTGCACGGCAACCCGCTGACGCACGTGATGTGGCACAAGATCGCGCCTCGACTCGCCGAGGAATTCACCGTGGTCGCTGCCGACTTGCGCGGCTATGGCGATAGTTCAAAACCGGAAGGCGGCACCGATCACAGCGCTTACTCGTTTCGCGCGATGGCGCAGGACCAGGTCGAAGTGATGCAAGCGCTCGGCTTCACGGAGTACTACGTCTGCGGCCATGACCGCGGCGGCCGCGCGGCGCATCGCATGGCGCTCGACTATCCGAACCGGATAAAGAAAGTCGCGTTTCTCGACATCGTGCCCACCCACCACCTGCTGAACAACATCAAGAAAGCATGGGCGGTGGATTCGTATCACTGGTTCTTCATGGCGCAGCCGTACGATTATCCCGAACAGATGATCATCGCCTACGGCCTGGAGCGTTACATCCGCAGGAAGCTCGACAAGAAGGGGGTAGGAATGAGCGCCTTTACCCCGGAAGCGCTGGCCGAATATATCCGCTGCTGTACGCCGGAAAATATTCACGCAGTGTGCGAGAATTACCGCGCTGCGGTGAGTATCGATCTCATCCATGACGAAGCGGATCTGCAGCGCAAACTCGCGCTCCCGGTGCTGGTGCTGTGGGGAGAGCGCAGTCATGTCAATCGCAGCTATCAACCCATCGCAGCCTGGCGGGAACGGGCCATCGACGTGCGGGGGAAGATGCTGGCGTGCGGGCATTATCCCGCGGAGCAAGTGCCCGATGAAACTTATGCCGAGTTGCGTGCTTTCTTTTCCGCCGGGACCACCGACTCAACTTGAAAGGCTCCGCAGTCTCCCGCCCGGCCCCCACAGGAGCGCGAGACCGCAAACGAGCGCCGGTACGGCGACCACCAGAAACGCGACCGAATAGCTAACACCGCCCTCGACCAGAAACGCGAAGACCGGCGGCCCGGCCAGCACACCGGAAAAAGTGAAGAAAAGCGTGCCGCCGGTCGCGTCGCCCGCCCTGCCCCGGGGCGCTTGCCGAGCGACCTCCGCGAGGTACACGCCGTTCCAGCCGATGGCAGTGGCGCCGAACGCCGCGCAACACAGCACGATCGCGAGGTGCGGCCAGCCGGCGGTGAATCCCGCTGCCGCCGCCGCGAAAACGGCCATCGCACAGCCGAGGACGCCGAGTACCTGGGGCGGCCGTCCGCCGCGATCGGAGATGGCGCCCCACGCAAGCCTTCCCGCGACACCTCCGCCCTGCGCCACGGCAAGCATCAGCCCGGCCTGCACCAGGCTGAAGCCCAGGTCCTGGGTGAGATAAGTGACGAGATAGGTGATCAGGCAGATTTGAAGCGAAGCGAAGAAGAACGAGCTCATCGCCAGGCGGCGGATCGCGCGCTCGCTGATGACGAGGCGCAACGGCCCGGTGATGCTGGCCGCCCCGATCGGATGTCCTGGCGTGCGATCCGCATCAAGCATCGCGCGCATCGGCTGCACCAATGCCGCAGTCACAATGCAAGCGAACCCCACGAACACCGCAGCGGCGCGCCATCCAGCCCAAAGCACCAGCGTCGGCAGCACAACTCCGGCAAGCGCGCCGCCCAGCGGCACGCCGGTCTGCTTGAGCGAGAAGGTGAAGGACATGCGGCCGGGCGGTGTGCTGCGGCTCAGGATGTGCGAGCTTGCCGGAGTGACCGGGCCGTAGCCGCAGCCGATCAGCAGGGCGCCGACGACGAGCAGCGGTACCAACCCCGTCGCCGTGAGCCACAGCCCAGCCGCGCAGGTCAACAGACATAACTGGCTGACACGGATCGCGCCGATGCGGCGCACCAGCGCACCGCTCACCAGCGAGGCTGCCATGCAGGCGGCGTAAACGAAGCCGATGAACAACCCGACGTAGCCGGCGGACACGCCGACCTCCCCGGCGGCGGCAGGCGCGAGCACCGGCACCGTGACGGTGGCCATCGCGACCAGAGCCTGGATCGCGAGCGTCGCGGCCAGGGTACGAAAGGCATTGGATATCATGTGCGGCGCGGAGCACAGCGGTCCATAGCGCTCACGTTGGGCTCTCATCGCGCGTGCGGCTGACCGCTGCATAGACCAATTGCTTGAACTCGAACGAGAACGGGTGCCAAAACGCCATCTGACGCTGCGTCATCAGCAGTCCCGCGAGATTTGCCTTCGGCGATATCCACCAATGCG
>PLYG01000206.1 GCA_003153335.1 Betaproteobacteria bacterium
GCAGCCACGGCGAAATCTGGTAGCGCTCGCCAGCTTCGTGCCAGCAGTTACGCGGTGCATCGGCGCGCGGATTGTGGCGAGCCAACGCCAGAGTTGGCACCGGTGCTGCCGTAACCGCTCGTGGATGGCTCTCCGGTTCGGTCGCGACGGGCCGGGCGGCCTGCGCGAGGAGCGCTTGTCCCCGCGCGGCGGCGCGCAACTCTTGCTGGAGGTCAAATTCGAGCGCCTCCCGCGCCTCCTCCGGGCTCATCCCGGTCGCGTTGAGCACGGTCCCGCTCTCGTTAAGGTGCACGTTGAGCAAGGTTTGCGACGCCGCCGGCGCGCCACCGGTGATCAGCAGCGACGCCAAGCACCATGGTGTCCAGCGTGCGCCCATGCGTTGATCAGGACTGCAAAGCGGCATCGACAGGTGTCTCGGCGCTCAGCCATTGCGGTTCGTATGGCAACTCATCGAGCGCCGGTACCCGCAGGTGATCGCAATGGATATAGAGCATGCGGCGCACCGAGCCGGGATCAGCGCTCGGCTTGGTTCGAATGCGCAGGAAGCCGGCGATCTTGAGCGGCAGATTGTCGGAGGTGAAGCGAGCATAGGTTTGGGCGTGCCGTCCATACAGACGAACCTGCACCGGATGGGCCGGCGGCAGGGCCAAGCGCAACAGCAGTTCCATGCTATCCCGACGTTCGTAGGCGTTGATGCCATCGGTGAGCAGCGCCTGTACCAGAAAGCCACAGACGACAACGCGGTTGCTGTCGCGGACTTCATCGTCGCCTAATTGTTCGGCAGGCGGCATGAAGTCGTCGGCAATCGCATCGGGCGACGGCTCCAGCGCGAAGACTTCGGTCGATGGCATGTTGAAGAAGACGCTTGCTGCATCCTCGCCGGCCTCGACCCGCAGGATATTCACGTTGTCGGCCACAAAACACACGGACGGCAGGTACTCGTCCCCGGCCACCGGGGCACCGCCGAGGACCGTGCCTTCCACTCGAACCGGGACGCCGTCGGCAAGACCGGACGGCAGCACGATGCCCTCCGCAAGGGCGACCGGAATGCAATGGTTGAGGTTGCGGGTCTGCTGCAGCTCGAAAGCACGCAGCGTGCCTGCGTCGTCGCGTTCCAGCCGACGGACCCACCCGTAGAGGCGCGCTTCGCTGCTCACCGGCTCGCGACCTTGAGAATTTCGGCCAACTGCTGCGGCGGCGGCGCGCCGGGCACGCCTTCGACGGACCCGCCGGCGGTCTTGTAGACGATGTAGGGTGTGCCGCCCATGTTGTGCGCAGCGGCATAACCTTCGTTGCGGGCGACGGCTTGGGCCGGCGCTTCACTAGCCGGCCGGGGCGACATCGCCACGCTCATCGGGACAAACGCAGAAGTCAGCTTGCCGCTCTGGCTCTTGGCGAAAGTCTCGTACAGGACGCGGGCCGGGTCGGCGGCGGTAAACATATTGGCCGCCGCCTGTTTGCCTTCGAAGTCGAAGCCGATCATGATCCAGCGGATCGCGAGGTCGCCCTTGGTGACCGCAGCGCGTGTCTGCTGATAGAAGAGCTTGCAGTAGCCGCAATGCGGCTCACCGAGCGCGTAAATAACCGCTTTGGCGTCCGGCCGCCCGTCTTCGATCCACGCCGTCCTTTCCGCATCCTTGAGCAGGGCGTTCTGGTCGGGCTTCGGCACATAGCTCTCGTACTGGGCAGTGGTCAGGTTGTTGCCCTCGCCGTCGAACAGCAGGCCGGACAGCAGATACTTGCCGTCGGGCGCGACGTAGATGATCGCGGTCTTCTTGGTCATCTGGTGTTCGACGACAAAACCCTTGAGGCCCACATCCGTATCAAAGGTCCGGATGACCTTGCCGCCGGGCTGCGCCATCTTCTCGACCAAGTCATCGGCGGGACCGGCCGTGGCGGTCACCGGCGTGATGACGGCCAACAGCGCCAAAGACAGTGCGCCTATCGCTGACATTCGATGCATTGCTGCTCCTCAGGGGAATTTGAACACCGCAAAGTCCGCTCACCTATTCCTGCAGCCGCGCGGCGGTACGCGTGGTGCGCTTTGTATCGCTATACCGAACAAGACCGATGCAGT
This sequence comes from Betaproteobacteria bacterium, assembly GCA_003153335.1. GTDB lineage: Bacteria > Pseudomonadota > Gammaproteobacteria > Burkholderiales > Casimicrobiaceae > PALSA-1005. The sequence continues at coordinate 2,078 of PLYG01000206.1, forward strand.
TTACCTGAGTTCTATTGACTCATTCGCTATCGAATGCAGTAAACCCCTTGTTCGGCAGGGTGACATGTGGCGGGTGCAACTGCCCTATCGCACCATCGCTCCCGGCTTGCGTTCCCACGCAGGGAAGCGGGGTGCACCAGCGGGCGCCGGCGTGCCGCCAGCGGCACCTTAACGCCCCGCCTCAGGCGGCGGCGGTCGCGGCGCTGGGCGCCGCTGGTTCGAACAGGGTATGCAGGGAGGGTCCGCGCGGCGTCTCGACCTCGAACGGGTCGCCTTTGATCGAGGTCCCGGCCATCGCAACCGGCGGGGCGACCACGGCCGACCGGGCGGCGGCGGCACCGGCATAGTCGAGGTCGGGTGCCGCTAACTTGACGCGCGCGATCAAGCCCGAATTGCGTTCCGGACCCGGCCGGCGGACCAGCGTCGTCAGCACTGCCGGGGCGCCGAAGATGGTCAGCCGTTCCTTCGGGCGCGAGGCCGCTGTG
>PLYG01000402.1 GCA_003153335.1 Betaproteobacteria bacterium
TGCGGCGCACCGCCGATCGCGTCGAAGACGATGTGCAGGCTTACCGCGTCGAAAAATCCATCGGCGGCGTCTGGAAAACCGATGCGGCATTGCTTGCGTGCGTGGGTTCGCGGCCGGGCGGTGAACATGTGGTCCGGAGCACCGCGCGCCTCGCCAGGCAGTTAAACGCCGAGTGGCATGCGGTCTACGTGGAAACGCCGCAACTCCAGCGCCTGCCTTCGGCCTCGCGCGAGCTGATCCTCAAGTGGCTGAAGCTGGCGCAGGACCTGGGCGCCACGACCAGAGTCCTCTCCGGAAACGATATCGCGCTGGCCATCACCGACTATGCGCACAGTCACAACTTGTCTAAGATCGTCTTGGGGCGCGGTCATCCCACGTGGCCCTGGCGCGCTGCACATCTGAAGCGTATTGCCGCCTATGCGCCGGATAGCGACCTGATCGAAATCGGCCGCGGCAGCCTGGAGCAAGCGCAGCCTCCCGCCGCCGCCGGCGCCCCGGCGCCGGCTATCGATGGCGCAGCCATCGCGTCGCCAGCCCGCCAGCGGCAACGCACAGGGCGCTACGTTTGGGCGGTTGCGGCGAGCTTGTTCACGGCGCTCGTCGCCACCCCGCTGATTCCGTACCTGGACCTGGCGAACATCGTGATGCTATTCCTGCTCACGGTCGTGTTGGTGGCAGTCCGGTTCGGGCGCGGCCCCGCGGTGGTATCGACGCTGGTCGGCGTGGCGGCATTCGATTTCTTCTTCGTCCCGCCGCGGTTCTCGTTCGCGGTCAGCGACGTGCAATACATCGTGACGTTCGCGGTGATGCTTGCCGTCGGACTGATCACCGCCCATTTGACTTCGGACCTGCGCTATCAGGCGCGCATCGCTTCGCATCGCGAATCGCGTGCGCGCGCTCTCTACGAGTTTGCGCGCGAATTGTCGGGCGCGTTGCAGACCGAACAGGTATTCGAGACGACGAGCAAGTTCATCGAGCGCACGTTCCGCGTCAAGGCAGTGCTGCTGCTGCCCGACGAGGGTGGCCGGCTGCAGTGGCCGCCGGCAACGCCCGGCATACCTTCCACGGCGCCGAAACTAAGCGTGCAGGACATGGGGATTGCGCAATGGGCGTTCGATCATGCGGAACCGGCCGGGATGGGCACCGACACGCTGCCCGGCAGCGGGTTTTTCCATTTGCCGCTGGTGGCACCGATGCGCACGCGCGGCGTATTGGCGATCCAGCCCGAGAGCCGCCGCTGGATTCTGATTCCCGAGCAACGCCGGCAACTCGATACGTTTGCGACCTTGGCCGCCATTGCGCTCGAGCGCGTTCACTATATCGATGTCGCGCAGCAGGCGCTGGTGCGCATGGAGTCGGAGAGGTTGCGAAATTCGCTGCTGGCCGCGCTCTCGCACGATTTGCGCACGCCATTGACGTCGCTGGTCGGGCTTTCTGAATCGCTCTCGCTGTCGAAGCCGCCGCTGACGTCCGCGCAGCAGGAACTGGCCCGCGCCTTGCACGAAGAGGCTTTGCGGATGAGCGCGCTGGTGTCAAACTTGCTCGATATGGCGCGGATCCAGAGCGGGGACGTGAAGCTAAACCTGCAATGGCAGCCGTTCGAGGAAGTGGTGGGGAGTGCGTTGCGGGGTAGCCAGTCGCAACTCGCCGGGTATGAAGTGCAGACCCGGCTCGCTGCGGGGCTGCCGCTGGTGCGGTTCGACGCGGTGCTGATCGAGCGAGTCCTCGTCAATCTTCTGGAGAATGCGGCGAAGTACACGCCGGCCGGGTCTCGTATTGTGATCGCCGCCGAAATCGACGAGCAGAATCTCAACGTCTCCGTCTATGACAACGGGCCGGGTCTGCCCGCCGGTCAGGAGAAAGCGATTTTTGAAAAATTCACGCGCGGCGAACGCGAGTCGGCCACGCCCGGCGTCGGCCTGGGGCTGGCGATTTGCCGCGCCATCATCGAGGCGCATGGCGGCACGATACGCGCGGGCGACTCGCCGGAGGGCGGCGCGGCAATCGTCTTTACGCTGCCTCTCGGAATTCCTCCCTCCATGCCCGATCTGGACGCCGGTGAGGCCGGCGACGTGGCGCAACCAGCATGACCCAGGCGCCCCCTCTTGCCCTGCTGGTAGAAGTCGAGCCACGAATTCGCCGCTTTGTGCGAGTCCGCAACTGCCGCGCGAAGTGCGGGGCCGTTCCGCGTGCGCATTTACAAACTGACCAATAAGGAAATCATCATGTACCAAGTTAAAAAGACCCTAGCCCTTGCGATCCTCATGAGCGGACTGGCCACCGGCGCCGTGCAGGCCCAGACCGCGCCCGCGCCTGCCGCGGCACTGGCGCCCGCGGCGCAACCCGCGTCGCCCTTGACCTTCAACATTGGGGTCTGGAGCCAGTACATATTCCGCGGGCTGACGCAAACCGATTACAAGCCGGCCGTGCAGGGCGGCATCGACTACGCGCACGACAGCGGTCTTTATGTCGGCACATGGGCCTCGAACATCAACTGGCTGCGGGATTTCCAAATCAGCTCCGGCCAAGTCGAAATCGACATCTACGGCGGTTACAAGAAGACCTTCGCCGACGACTATACGATCGACGTGGGCTTTCTGCGCTACCAATATCCCGGCAGCGTGCAAGCGGGCGCGACCAATCCCAACACCAATGAGGTCTATGTCGCCGGTTCATGGAAATTCGTAACGCTGAAGTATTCGCATGCGATTAGCAACGCGTTCGGTACGCCCGACTCCAAGAACACCTACTACCTGGACCTGACAGCCGCCATCCCCGTGGCCGACACGTGGACGCTGACCTTGCATGGCGGCCGCCAGGACTACCATGGCCCCAGCGCTGACCTGGCGACCTATAACGACTTCAAGGCCGAAATCGCCAAGGACTTCGGCAACGGGATTTCGGCGGGCGGGGGCGTGACCGCGACCGATGCCAACAAGGACTTCTACACGCCGCCTGGCAAGCGCTCCATCGCCAAAGACACCGGCTATGTTTTCGTGAAATACAACTTCTGAGCGAGATTCCCATGAAACTTGTAACCGCCAAGAGTCACGCGGTTGCCGCTGGTTCTCCAGGCTTGAACCGGACGCCGGTGATGCTGAGACCGTGACGCGACCAATATGACTCAACCGACGCCCCTTGCGCTGCTGGTCGAAGACGAACCGCAGATCCGCCGCTTCGTCCGCGCCGCGCTGGAGGAAGAAGGCTGGCAGATTTTCGAGTCGGAAACCATGCGGCGCGGATTGATCGATGCCGGCACCCGGCAGCCGTCCCTCATCATCCTGGATCTCGGGTTGCCGGACGGCAACGGCACCGACTTCATTCGCGATGTCCGCAAATGGTCGAGTGTCCCGATTATCGTGCTTTCGGCCAGGGCCGACGAAGCGGACAAGATCGGCGCGCTGGATGCGGGCGCCGACGACTATCTCACCAAGCCGTTCGGCATCGGAGAACTGCTCGCGCGCGTGCGCGCAACGCTGCGGCGGCAGCGGCAGCCGGGTGCCGATCCGGACGGCATCTTCCGCTTTGGCGACGTGCAGGTCGATCTCGAGGCGCGACTGGTGACCAAGGCCGGGCAAATGGTGCATCTGACGCCCACCGAATACCGGTTGCTGAGCGTGCTGGTGGCCAATCCGGGACGCGTGGTCACGAGTCCGCAGTTGCTGCGCGAAGTCTGGGGGCCGTCGCACTCCGAAAGCGGCCACTACCTGCGGATCTACATGGGGCACTTGCGGCAGAAGCTGGAGGATGATCCGACGCAGCCACGTTACCTGCTGACCGAGACTGCCGTGGGGTACAGGCTGCTGGTACCTTGATCCCGAATTGAATGCTTCGTGGGTATCGCGGCGCCGCCGGCAATTCCGCCGTTTGCCGGCGGTACCCGGCCAGGGTGGTCGCCGGCGGCGACAAGTACAACGTCAGGACTTCGCGGAGGACGTGGAATCGGTAGGGAAGATGCCTTGCGAAGACCGGACGGAAGTCGGGGCGTTGCGCGGGACGCGATTCGAAATCGTAGCCTGTGCCGCGCGTGATCCGCGGCCGCGCTCGCGCCACGCCTTGATGCCGGCAAATATGGCCACAAGAACGAGTGACACCGTCGCTACAGCGAAAATGAAAAGCGCCCGCAGCGCTACCCAGTTGTGAAATAGATCGAGTTCCATGATGTGCTCCTTTCCAACTCAAACATGGGGTTACTGTAACCGTGAACAAGTAAAGACTCTGTAAATATCAAAAGCGCTTTCGTAAAAATGCAGTGAGCACAACACCATCGATTGGTCGGATCTGGTTTCGTCATAGTGGCGGCGGTTGTACATGCAGATGCCGACGATGCCGGCAGGTATATCCGCCACCGTCGTTGCGCTTCGCCCGCATGGATCGACGGGACGATGATTCATGTTGCCCACCACGATCGACGCGTGTATCGTGACCCCACTGCGAGGCGCGGTGATTGGCACTTGCGGCGAATTGTCAAGCTTCCTGCGCATTGGATTGCTTGCTCGCTCCCACAAGGTTAAGGTTTGGCTATGTCCTATCAGCTCTGGCACCGATCTCACCATGACTGCCATCATGCCCACCCTGCCAGCGGCCGTGGCTGGCCCCATGACACCGGCCCGAAGCGTACGTGTTTTCGTTACTCGACATGGTGCCTGGCAAGCCGCTACGCCGACGGAGATGTGATCGAAGTGCCTCTGAGCCCTCCCAGGACTGCCCCGCAGTCGAGTCTGATCTCGTGCGCAACGAGCCAAGGGATCCGGCACTCATGAATGCCGTTGCCCAACTGCTGGCCCCCGAGGACATCCTGCTCGACCTGGATGTGTCGACCAAGCAGCGCGTATTCGAGGAAGTAGGTCGGCTCTTCGACCGGCGCCACAGGCTTGCGCAAACGCTGGTGGTCGAGAGTCTGAACGCGCGCGAAAGATTGGGTTCCACCGGATTGGGCCAGGGAGTCGCGATTCCGCATGCACGCATCAAGCACCTTCGGCAAGCCGTGGCGGCTTTCGTGCGGCTCAAGCTGCCGATACCATTTGATGCGCCCGATGGAAAACCCGTGTCGGGCATGCTGATACTCCTCGTTCCCGAGCAGGCGACCGAGCAGCATTTGCAGCTTCTCGCAGAGGTTGCGCAGATGTTCTGTGACAGGAGCTTTCGGGACCAAATCCGGAATTGCGTCGACACGGCCAGCGTGTGCAAGCTATTTGCCACTTGGCCACTGTCTTGAGTCTTGCTGCGATATGAAGACGCTGCGCGTTCACACCTACAGCATCCGCTCTCGGAGGCCAGTGGCGGACAAGATGCGTTGCTTCCGTTCAGCCCATTTTGATGAGTAGCCACAAATGCCTCCTCCCCAAATCCACCCGGCGACCAAGACCCAAATCCTGGCGGAAGCGCTACCCTACATTCGGAGTTTCCACGGCAGGACCTTCGTCATCAAGTATGGCGGGGACGCAATGACCGAAAGCGCCCTCAAGGTAGCCTTTGCGGGNNCTGGTCGGGATGAGTCCGATCGTGGTGCATGATTGTGGACCTCAGTTCACCGTTCTGCTCGACAGGATGGGTGTCCAAAGCACGTTCCGTAAGGGGATGCGGGTAATCGATGACAAAACGATGAACCTGGTTGAGATGGTGCTCGGGGAACTCAATCAGGAAATTGTCGGGCTCATCAACCAGCACGGCGGCAAAGCGGTGGGGCTGGGCGGCCAGGATGGGAAGTTCATCCGGGCCAGGAAAAAGCTGTTTCCGCCCGAGGGCGATGAAAAGGAAGCGATCGATCTCGGTTTTGTGGGTGACGTCGCGTTCATTGATCCGGAGATCATCGATCTTCTGCGGTCCAGGGACTTCATTCCCGTTGTGATGCCCATCGGCGTCGGTTCCGAAGGAGAGGCATATTTGATCGACGCCGATGTGGTCGCAGGCAAGCTCGCGGAAACCCTCAAGGCGGAAAAACTGATTCTGGTGACCAACACCCCGGGAGTGCTCGACAGGCAAGGCAAGCTCGTCAACGGCCTTACCGCGAGCGAAATCGAAGGACTGTTTTCTAACGGCACCATCGACGCGGAGATGCTCTCGAGTCTCAACCCAGCGCTCGCGGCCGTCAAGAATGGCGTCAAGGCGGCCCACATCATCGACGGTCGAATATCCAATGCACTCTTGCTTGAGGTACTCACCGACGAAGGGGTCGGGACGACGATCCGCTCCGACGAAGGGCCGCATTTCTTCGTGGATAGCCGGCGCTATTTCACGGAGCCATAGCCGGCGACCAATACACGCGCCCATGGGACGCGCCGACGATCAGGGTAGAGTCGTGGCGGATTCCTGCCTTGTCTGCGCGTTCGGGCTGCGGCAATCGCGGGCATCGGACCGCAAATTGATTGCAAATCGATGCGGAGCCGAAACGTAAAGATGCCCTCGGGAGACTAGGCAATGGACTCGGTTGAAATGCCCGCGCGTTGCCTCGAAATCGAAGAGTTGTCCGTGCGCGCCTCTTTGCGTCGGTCGGCGTCGCGCCACGCTTTGTAACAGACGACGATTCCCGCGAAAACCAGAAACGCGGCCGCAATCGCAAATATCATAAGCGCCCGCAGCAGTACCAAGTTGTGCAATATGTCGAAGTTCATGACGTGCTCCTTTACAAGCTAAACATGAGGCCACTATAGCCGCGAGCAAGTAAAAGTTTTGTCAATTTCGATTGCGTTTTCATAAAAGTGTCGTAGTTGAACGACCAGTGGCGGGTTACCTATGGGAACGGATGGCGAAGTCGGCTGTAGCGAGGCGTGTCTTTACAGTTTTTTTGCGAACGATGCCTCGACTCTTACAGGACGTTTAGGCGGGACGCGTTAAGCTTATCGCGTAAACCTGCAAGCTTTCGGAAATCAACGATGCCGAAATCTGCTTATGAGGGCCTTCATGGATACAACGACGCAATGGTTGTGCCCGCAGGAAATTGAACTTGATCTCGACGTTCGCAGCCGGTGGGAGGGACTGCGAGCGGTCAGTGCCATGAGCGAGCGCTCGCAGCGGTTAAGTGCGCCACCGGTTTTCCGCGCGCTGTGGCGCCGCGAAGAGGCAGGGTCCACCGCTGTCGGGAATGGCTTCGCCATCCCGCATGCCCGCATCAAGGGAATCGCCGAACCGGTGACGGTCTATGTGCGCCTGAAGGCTCCGGTAGACTTTGCCGCGCCTGATGGCAAACGGGTGTCCGAGCTTTTCGTCATTCTTATTCCCGCCGATGGCGCCGACGCAAAGTACCTGCAACTGCTGGCACTGGTGGCGGAAGTGTTTTCGGATACCGACTTCCGCGCCCGCCTGGCCGCGGCGTCGGATACGCAGGACGTCCGGTCCGCATTTTCGCAATGGATTAGCAGAAATCAATTGGGCGCGAGGCCTGCGGGCTCGCGCTAGCGGCCGACACTCGCCATTACGCATCGCGCGGGAAGAGATCGCGCCAAAACCTACTGGCGATTCGAGCGTTCGCGCGTGTCCGTGCGCGCCGCCAACGGAGAAGGCCGGTCACTCGATGACGGCGCGCTTGGCCCCGGTTGCGATGCCTCGATGACGGTTGGGCGGTTGAGCCTCTTGACGATGCGATACGTTCTCCACAGATGGATCGCGCTGATCAGACTGCCGCAGGTCATGACCAGCAGGACGATTGCCATGTCGCCGAAGAACATGCGTTCGGGAGCCGCGAAAGAGCCCGCAGTGGCGCCGCCGACAAACCCGACGAATGCTTGGGCTGCGGCGCTCAAGCATCGGCCGCGCAAAGCCGGCTCGCTGTAGCGTTGCGGGCAGCACGACACCATGTGTAGAACAAAATCGTCCACCGCCGCTTCACTCTTCGGTGATAGGGCTGTCCGGAGCGGCTGGAGTATCCGGAGCAGTTGGAGTAGGTTGCCGCTCGCGACACGCGCGTCCTCCCGCAGACAGGCGAGAACGGCGAGCCAACGCTTGCCCAGCGACCGCAAGGCCTCCGGAGCCACCTGGCGACGCGCTCCGAACAATGCGCGGGCGATTTCGGCGCAGGCGTCGCGCGTGACGACCCAGCCGATTGCGCGTACGTCAAATCCGTTCACGGCTCCGTCCTTACGTGCAGTTAGCGTGCGCGGTCGAAGCGACTTCGGAGGGCGTTTGCTGGGAGCGACATGTTCATGCGAATTCCAACGCCGCGCTGTTCTCGTTCATCCTCACCAAGAAGAACGTCATCGCCACCTATTGGCCGCGGTTGACGCTCGTGGTTCCAAAGACACTTGGCATGATGTAACCGCGTGCGCGTTTCCTTGCGATGCGGTGCCGCGTCAGAACTGCCCAGTTATGCAATATGTCGAAGTCCGTGATGTGCTTTTTTCCGAACCAAACATGAGGCCACTATAGCCGCGAGCAAGTAAATGTTGCGTCAATTTCGATTGCTCTTTCGTAAAAATGGTGTAAACGAGCGACCGCCGGCGGGAGGCCCATGGGAATGCATGACGAAGAGGGCGACGACGACGCGTGTCTTTACAGCTTTTTTGCGAATGATGCCTCGACTCTTACACGACGTTTATGAGGGATGCGTTAACCTTCCCGCGTAAACCTGCAAGCTTTGGGAATTCGACGATGCTGAAACCTGCTTATGCCGCAACACAGGTCGTGACACCGCTCCGCCAGAGCGCGAAGACGGGCGTGGCGCGCAACGCCATAGCCGCAATACTGACTCCAGCCGACATCATTTTTGATCTCGACGTGCCGGCCAAAGCGCGCGCGTTGGAGTTCATTGCCAAATTTGTCGGTGCGCGCCACGGACTGCTCGACGGGGAGGTGTACGCGAATCTCAGCGAACGCGAAACGATCGGGTCCACGGCACTTGGCTGCGGAGTCGCCATCCCGCATGCGCGCGTGAAGGGGCTCTCTGGTCCGGTCGCCGCATTCGTTCGCATGAAAAACCCGATTCCGTTCGACGCGCCGGACGGCAAGCCGGTAAGCGACATGCTTGTTCTTCTGGTGCCGCAGGACGCCACGGAAGCGCACCTGCTGCTTCTCGCCCAGGTTGCGGAGATGTTCTGCGCCAAGTCGTTTCGTGAGGGCTTGCGCGCCTGCACCCAGGCCGCCGGGATTCATGCGGCCTTCACCCAGTGGCGGCAGCGGCAAACGATTTAGGCTTTGCTTCCCGGACGTCGCCCAATAGCGATTCGAGAATGTCTTCCAGTGTGACAATGCCCAGCGTCTTGCTATTGGCGCGGTCACGCACGATCCCGATCTGTCCACGGGCGTCCCGAAGGGCCTTCAGGATGTCCTCCTGAGAGTAGTCGATGGGAATGACAATCGCGCGCCGGGAAGCACGCTCGAAGGCGGCGTTCGACCGCTCATGCTCAAACAGCGGCCAGACGTCTTTCATGCTGACCGTCCCAATGACGGAATCGAGACCGCTGCTGCAGAGGGGCAGCCGGGCGTGCATGTGTGCTCGCGCGGCGCCAAGGTTTTGCTCCAACGTCCGTTCGAGTGAGATGTACGAAACCTTCTCGGCGGGGATCATGATTTCTTCCGCGTCCTTGTCCGCGAACTCGAAGGCCCGGACGATGATCTCTGCCTCGCCGGCGCTGACGATCCCGCCCTTTTGTGAATCCGCCAGGATCAGCTTGAGCTCGCCTTCGGTGAGCGGGGTATGCGTGGCAACACCATATCCCATGCGGCGCAGGATCCAGGCCGATGTGCGCTCGAGAACCCGCAGGAACGGCCTGAGAATGAAATGAACGATTCGAAGAGGCCGCGAGAGAACCAGCAAGTAGCGCTCGGCGCGCCTGATGGCCAGCAGCTTGGGAACTTGCTCTCCCAGAACGACGACCAACACCGTCACGACGAAAAACGCGGCGGCGATCGCGGCCACATGGGAGAGCCCGCTGACTTCTTCCGAGGCTGGATAGACCAAGCGCAAAAGCTGCACGACGGCACTATCGGCAAGCCAACCCACCGCCAGGCTGGCGACGGTAATGCCGATCTGCGTCAGCGCGAGATAGTCACCGATGCCGTCGACGACAACGATCGCGCTCTTCGCCGCCTCCACGCCTTGACCCGCCAGTTCCTCCAGCCGCGTACGCCGCACGCGGACGATGGCGAACTCTGCCGCGACCCACAGTGCGTTGAAGAGTATCAGCGCAAGTACGGCAAGGATAAGGAGCAGGGGCTTCAATCCAGATTCGAACATCTCGATCTCCGGGCGGAACTCAGGCTAAGAGGGAGCGCAATCATACGTGGTCCGTACCGAGACGGTAATCGGTTGACAGGTGCCGCGCCTTGCGGGTTAGCCTGCTGGCGACGGCCCCCTCAGACCAGGACGTGGTAACTGGCGCTGATCGGGACGTCTCAAGGGGGGCCGATGGGTCACGTTCGCCTCGGTACGCTTCCGAAAACGCACAAGTGGGAGCAGGTCGTCGGCCTCATCGCCGGAGGCGCCGACGTCGGGCGAATCGCCGCCGCCAGTGCCGATGCGGCCGAGCACGGACTTGAACGAGCATCCGCTGACCAAGGGCTCGCCCACGCATTTTGGCTGCTGACACAGATCCCACAGGCTGCGAGGCAGACCAACTTCTCCGATCAGTTAAAGCGGCTGGGACTGGAGGTTTCGAGCAAGCCGACGCTCCTGGAGATCGTCGGGGCGTTCACCACCGCGGTTGACCGGCATGTTCGCGAAAGCGGCAAGCGAAGCGATCTCGGCGAAATGGCGCAGCACGCTGCTGCCGAGACCCTTTCTTCATTGGTCGGCCGCGAGCTACCGAGTCTCTTTGGACCCACCGCAGGTGATGTCCAGCAGGCCTTCGCCAAGCTCGGCACATCGGATCGGTTCAGCGTCCTCGCACGCGATTTTTTTCTCGGCTTACCAGCCGCTCGCTTAGTTATTTCCTGAGCAGAGAGCTGTCGAAACATGTTGGCCCGAATAAACGGTTTGCCGCTGTCAGTGAGCATAGCGATTTCAACGCCGCGTTGGACCTGCATTGCCGTGAAGCATCGCGGATCATCTAGGAATTCTCCGGCGGATGGTACGGCAAGACGCTCTTTCAAGAAGGAGATATTAGCCCGGAAAAGGCCAGCCAGTTTGCGCACGTAGCGTTCAAGAAACTCCGCGCCGAATTGCGCAAGCGGAGAGACGCCAATGCCTGAGCGTCTCGTCCTCTGTGGAGGAGCAAAGCGGTCCGGTCGAACTTCGACGCTGAGGCTTGCCTTGAGCGGTCGAGCACAGAATATCACGCTCAAGCTGGAAGACATCAGCAAGAAGATCGTCAAGAATGTTCCCGACCTCCTTGGCGACCTTATTGAGATCGCCACGTACGTCTTCTGTGCCGACCAAGCGACAAGTCGGGGCGGTATAGCGCAAGTCGGAATGGGGACCGATTGGCGTCGCGATTTTCGCTTCGTCATCCCCGTGCGCAATCCGGACCATTGGAACGGTCGAGACGTATTGGAGTCCCTCTGCTCGACCCTGTCGTTCCTGTCCGAGGATGAGTACGCATTCGAGTTTGAGAAGGCTGTCGATCCGCCTTCATTTCAGGATTATCTGGACTTTGGCGATTCAGGTGCCACGGCTTTCGAGGCCGACGAGGGGGTTCTGTTTTCCGGCGGGCTCGACTCCCTCAGCGGAGCCATCGAGGAACTTTCGGCCAACGGGAAGCGCATCGCGCTCGTTAGTCATCGCTCCTCACCAAAAATATTCGACCATCAGAAGCGTCTCGTTGCGGAGCTCAAAACCCGCTTTCCGCAGAAGGTCATGCATCTGCCTGTTCTTGTGACCAGGCAGGGAGCACTTCGAGTCCGGGAATATACGCAGCGATCCCGATCCTTTCTCTACGCTGCGATCGCTTGTGTTGTCGCTCGCTTGCTCGGCAACAACCGTATGCGATTCTTCGAGAACGGGATCGTCAGTATCAACTTCCCCATCAGCGAGCAGGTCGTCGGCGCTCGGGCGACGCGCACGACACATCCGTTGGTCTTGGATCATTTTCGCGAGTTCTTCAGCGCAGCCGTTGGCAAATCGATTGATGTCGACAATCCCTTCATCTGGAAGACCAAAAAAGACGTTGTTAGGTCAATCGTGGATCGCGGTTGTGGGGATCTGATCCGGCACACCGTCAGCTGCACGCGGGTCTACAGCAATACCAAGCTACATACCCATTGCGGTTGCTGTTCGCAGTGCATCGATCGCCGATTCGCCGTTCTCGCCGCCAATGCCGCCGAACATGATCCTGTCGAGATGTACAAGGTAGAACTCCTTGCCGACCCGCGCGATGACGCGAACGACCAGACGATGGCTGAATCCTACGTAAGAACGGCAATGGAGTTCCGCGAATCGAGCGAATTGGCATTCTTCGGCCGGTTCGGTGGTGAAACTGCGCGTCTGCTCAAGTGTTTTCCGTCGCAGAGCGCAGACGAGGTAGACCGCCCCATTCGAGCATCTGCCAGAGGTCGGTCNNGGCAACACTTCCGAGATGCGCCAGATTCGGACTCGCCGCAAGGAGGCTTACCTATGACATATGCGGTACCGCTGTCCGTCGCTTGAGGTTTCGACTCCTCCACATCCGACGGTGCCGCCGCACCATACGTTGCCATTGTCCTCGGTCTCTGCCGTGCGCGCCTGCGCGCTGAAACAGCTCACCGGCGCCGCTCCGTCACAGGTTAACTGCGGAAACATGCCGCCAGCGCCCCTCACGGTGCATCTACTGGCTGGGGCTGATTGCTGTTGGACCCCCTGGGCGTCGGCAGCGGCCTGGGCGTCGGCAGCGGCTTGAGCGTCCGCTGCCGCTTGAGCATCAGCTGCCGCTTGAGCAGCGACCGCCGCCTTCGCTTCGGCTGCCGCCTGCACCGCCTTGTCGGCCTCCTGCCGTTCCTTTTGCTTCTGCACGTAGTCCTTCACCCAGGCGGTGAG
>PLYG01000448.1 GCA_003153335.1 Betaproteobacteria bacterium
AACTGCCCCGGCCACATCCAGATTTACAACGGGGGCCTGCACTCGTACCGCGAGTTGCCGCTGCGCTACGGCGAGTTTGGCCAGTGCCACCGCAACGAACCGTCCGGCGCCTTGCACGGGATCATGCGGGTGCGCGGCTTTACGCAGGACGACGGTCATATTTTCTGCACCGAAGAGCAGATTCTCGACGAATGCGTCGCCTACACCTCGCTTTTGCAAAAGGTGTATCGCGACTTCGGCTTTGCCGACATCATCTACAAGATCGCCACGCGGCCTGACAAGCGGGTCGGATCGGACGAAAGCTGGGACAAGGCCGAGTTCGCGCTGATGGAATCGCTGCGCCGCTCCGGCTGCGCGTTCACGATTTCGCCGGGTGAAGGGGCGTTTTACGGCCCGAAAATCGAATACACGCTCAAGGACGCGATCGGCCGCCAGTGGCAATGCGGGACGATGCAGGTCGATTTCTCGATGCCGGAGCGGCTGGGCGCCGAGTATGTCGCCGAGGACAACACCCGCAAGATCCCGGTCATGCTGCACCGGGCCATCGTCGGATCGCTGGAGCGGTTTATCGGCATCCTGGTCGAAAACTACGCGGGCGCACTGCCGGTCTGGCTGGCGCCCACGCAGGCCATCGTCCTGACGATTACCGAAAACCAGGCGGAATACGCGAAAACGGTCGAGAAAAGACTCCGGGATCAGGGCTTCCGGGTACATTCCGATTTGCGCAACGAGAAGATTTCCTATAAAATTCGTGAACATAGCTTGCAAAAAGTCCCGTATCACGTGGTGATCGGCGACAAGGAAATGCAAGCTGGTACAGTGGCCGTGCGAGCCCGCGGCGGCGAAGATCTGGGCGCAATGAGCCTGGACGCCTTCGCCGAGCGCCTTCGGAAGGAGGCGACAGTCGCCTGAGAGGGTGGCTGATGCGCGGTGGCGCGGCCTTGATTTTTTTAATTTTGTAAGGATTACACAGCTGGCTGATAAAGACCTGCGGATCAACGAGGACATCACCGTTCCCGAGGTTCGTTTAATTGGTGTCGACGGTGAACAGATTGGGATCGTGCCTACGCGTGAAGCGTTGGCCAAGGCGGAGGCAGCGGAAGTCGACCTGGTCGAAATCGCGCCCACCGCTCAGCCCCCCGTATGCCGGATCATGGATTACGGCAAGTTCAAGTACCGGGAGGCCAAGAAACAGCACGAGGCCCGGCTGAAGCTGAAACAGATTCAGGTGAAAGAAGTCAAGTTTCGGCCTAACACCGATGATGGCGATTATCAGATCAAGCTGCGGAATCTCGTTCGCTTCCTGACCGAAGGCGACAAGGCCAAAGTGACCTTGCGCTTCCGCGGACGGGAAATGGCGCACCAGGAATTCGGCGTGCGTCTGTTGGAGCGCGTCAGGAATGATCTGGAACAGGTCGGCGTAGTCGAACAGTTCCCGAGAATGGAGGGCCGGCAAATGGTGATGCTGATCGGCCCCAAGAAAAAGCCTGAAAAGGTTGTAGTGCCGCATCACCAGGACAAGCAAGGTTCGGGTACTGCCGCAGCCCATAGTGCAACTGGAGCCGCGGCGCACAAAGCACCGAGACCGAAAGCAGCCGGAATGGAAGCAGCGAACACTGCCTCTGTGCCGCCCGCGACGGCAACGGTCACCCGACCGGGCAACTAATAAACGGAGCTATCATGCCCAAGATGAAGACGAAAAGNNCTGACCAAGAAGACCACCAAGAACAAGCGGCAACTGCGCGGCACGACCGCAATCCATCCATCCAACATGGCTGCAGTGCGTTCGATGCTGCCCTACGCGTAACGGGAAAGGAGCACAACCATGCCAAGAGTCAAACGTGGTGTGACCGCCCGGGCGCGTCACAAGAAGATCATCGATTTAGCCAAGGGCTATCGCGGCCGCCGCGGCAATGTCTACCGGATCGCCAAGCAAGCGGTGATGAAGGCCGGGCAGTACGCGTATCGCGACCGCCGGGCCAAGAAACGCGTTTTCCGCGCGCTGTGGATTGTGCGCATCAACGCCGCAGTCCGCGAGCTGGACATGAGCTACAGCACATTCGTCGCCGGCCTGAAAAAGGCGGCGATCGACATCGACCGGAAAGTGCTGGCCGATCTGGCTGTGCACGACCGGCCGGCGTTTAACAAGATCGCGGAGCAGGCCAAAGCCTCTCTGGCCTGATCGAATCCGCTGCGAAAAGGGAGGCGAGGAAAGCCTCCCTTTTTTGTTTGTGGAGATCAGGAACGTATTACTGCTTTTCCCCGCGCGCGGGGCGAGGGCATGGGTGAGGAGCGTTCAACCGGGGAATAACTTCTTCGAGCACAGAATGCACTCGTTCTCTCCGAACCTGGGGTGAGCGAGAAAAAACAGTTGATCACTTTTGGAATTTTCGTGCAAAGTTTTCCGCTCCTCACCCCTGCCCTCCCCCTGCACCCATGGACAATCTAGAGCAAATCGTCGCCTCTGCGCTGGCTGATTTCGGCGCCTGCGAAGACCCGCCTGCGCTCGAAAATGCAAAGGCGAAGTATCTCGGCAAGACCGGCGCGTTGACCGACTTGCTGAAGGGCCTGGGCAAACTGAGCGCGACCGAACTGCCCGCCGCAGGCGCGCTGATCAACCAGGCGAAGGAACGCCTGGAGTCGGCGCTCAACGCCCGCCGCGAGCAACTGGCGCAGGCAAAGTTGAACGCGCAGCTTGCCGCCGAGGCGCTCGATGTCACGCTGCCGGGACGCGGCCGCGGTATCGGCGGCCTGCATCCGGTGATGCGCACCTGGGAGCGGGTCGAGCAGATCTTCCGTTCCATCGGTTTCGATGTCGCCGACGGCCCCGAAATCGAGACCGACTGGTACAACTTCACCGCGCTCAACAATCCGGAAAATCATCCGGCGCGTTCGATGCAGGACACGTTCTACATCGACGACCACGACGCGAGCGGTCTGCCGCTGCTGCTGCGCACGCATACCAGTCCGATGCAGGTTCGCTACGCCCGGATGCACCAGCCGCCGATCAAGGTCATCGCCCCCGGTCGCACCTACCGCGTCGACAGCGACGCCACGCACTCGCCGATATTCCATCAGGTCGAGGGACTGTGGATAGACGAGCACATCAGCTTCGCCGATCTCAAGGGCGTGTACGCCGACTTCCTGAAAAAATTCTTCGAGCGCGACGACATCGTGGTGCGCTTCCGGCCCTCATTCTTTCCGTTCACCGAACCCTCGGCCGAAATCGACATGGCGTTCGGCGACGCGGGCGACAAGACCAAGTGGCTGGAGATTTCCGGCTCCGGCCAGGTGCATCCGGCCGTGATCCGCAACTATGGGCTGGACCCGGAGCGCTACATCGGTTTCGCCTTCGGCAGCGGCCTCGAACGCCTCACGATGCTGCGCTACGGGATCGACGATTTGCGGCTGTTTTTCGAAGGCGATTTGCGGTTCCTGAAGCAGTTCAATTGAAGCAAGACTCCCTTCTCCCCACAACCTATGCAATTTTCCGAACGCTGGCTACGCACCTGGGTCAATCCGCCGCTGGATAGCGACCAGCTCGCGCATACGCTGACCATGGCCGGGCTCGAAGTCGAGGATGCGACCGTGGTCGCCCCGCCCTGCTCCGGCGTCGTGGTCGCGCAGGTGCTCGAAGTCGCGCGGCACCCCAACGCCGATCGCTTGTCGGTGTGCAAAGTCGATGCCGGCACCGGCGCGATACTCAACATCGTCTGCGGCGCGCCCAACGTGGCGCCCGGCATCAAGGTCCCCTGTGCGGTGGTAGGCGCTACGCTGCCGCCGGCCGAACCCGGGCAACAACCATTCGAAATCAAGCGGGCGACCATGCGTGGCGTGGACAGTGAAGGCATGCTGTGTTCTGCGCGTGAGCTGCACCTGTCGGACGATCACTCGGGACTGCTGGTGCTCTCGCCCGAGGCGCCGGTCGGCGCCGACATCCGCGGCGTCCTGGTACTCGACGACCACTTGCTGACCCTCAAGCTCACGCCAAACAAGGCTGACTGCCTGTCGATTCTGGGTGTCGCGCGCGAAGTCGCCGCGCTGACCGGCGCGCCGCTGACCGCGCCGGCGATTACGCCGGTTGCGCCCGTCAACGATGCGACATTTCCGGTCACCCTCAGCGCGCCGGATGGCTGCGGGCGCTTTACCGGCCGCGTTATCGCAAAGGTCAATGCCCGTGCGCCCACGCCCGACTGGATGAAGGATCGGCTCGCGCGTTCCGGCCAGCGTTCGATCTCGGCGCTGGTCGACGTCACCAACTATGTGATGCTCGAGCT
>PLYG01000037.1 GCA_003153335.1 Betaproteobacteria bacterium
GTGTAATGGCCGTGGCAATCGATAATCATTTGGGGTGTCCTTTCCAGACCGAAGCGGGAATCATGACTTCGCCGCGCATCAACAGGCGGGCGGTGCGCAACAGCGCTGCGCGGGTGACGTTCTGCGGATTCTTCGGGTCGACCTCGAGCTCGACGCCGAATTCACCGGTCGGGTGCTCGACCGACACGGACTTGACATTGCCTTCGTGCATCACGGCAATGCCGTCGGTGACCGAACCATCGAGCACGCAAGCGGTGCCTACCGTCACGGCGGCGAGTACGCCGATCGCGTCGTGGCAGACATNNAAGCTGCGCGTCGAAAGGCTGCCGCCGTGGCGGGGCGGCGAAATCAAGGTCATCTTCGGATAGTTCTTCTGGCTCACGTCGCCCAGGCCCATCAGCAGCGACGCGTGCAGCCGCAGCGCCTCGATCCGTTTTTTTAACTCGGTGTCGGCGTTCAGTTCGGGCACCGATTCGTAGCCGGTGCGGCCGACATCCACGGCCCGGAACATTACCAGCGGCATCCCGTTGTCGATGCAGGTGATGTCCAGGGTGAACGGCGCGAACCCCTCGCCCTCGACCGTCACCGTGTCCCGCACGCGCCCGGTGGGCAGCAGGCTGGAACAGACCGAACCGGCCGTGTCGAGGAAGTTGATGGTGATCGGCGCCGAACTGCCGGGCGCGCCGTCGATCCGGGCATTGCCTTCATAATTGACGTGGCCGTCCGGCGTCTCGACAGTGATGTCGCACTGCATGTCGGTGTTCAGCGTGAGCACCCGCAGCGTGGTCGTTTCGCCCTGCGCCGGGATCAGTCCCATTTCGAGCGCAAACGGCACGACGGCCGCCAGCATGTTGCCGCAGTTCGGCGTCGTGTCGACCGTGTCCTGGTCCGGCTGCAATTGCGCAAACAGGAAGTCGAGATCAACCTCTGGGGTCGTGCTGCGCCGGATGATGCCTACCTTGCTGGTCAGCGGGTGGGCGCCGCCCAGGCCGTCGATCTGGCGCCTGTCGGGTGAGCCCATCACGGCCAGCAGCACGCGATCGCGGGTCGGAATATCGGCGGGCANNCCGCGCATGAACAGGCAGGGGATGGGGGTTTGCATCAGGCGAATACTGGCAGTTTGGGTTCGCGGAAACAAGGCGGGCTGCGCACTTACCTGATATTACACTTGATATAGTGTCGGTAAGGATATTTGAAGCCTCCGAAGCGAGAGACGGCGAAGCCGCCGAAACCGAAGCCCCTTACGCGAGCGACGAGTTTTTCCAGGAATTGTTCGGCGCAACTACACTCGATGATCAATCGAGAACCAGCGGAACAAACCTGCCCGGAATTGGCGAAGATGGCCTTGATGACCCCTTCCAGCGCATCGTCCATGTTGGCGTCGGCAAGGACGACGACGGGCGACTTGCCACCTAGTTCAAGAGTGACCGAGGCAACATGGTCGGCCGCAGAGTGCATCACTGCTTTTCCGGTTACGACAGATCCGGTAAAAGTAATATGAGCTACATCAGGATGAGAGACCAGCAAATGACCGGTCTCTTTGCCGGGGCCGCAAACGACATTGCATACACCGGCGGGCAGCCCGGCCTCGGCCAGATACTCGGGCAGCATCAATGCCGTCAATGGCGTCTGCTCTGCCGGTTTTATGACGGCGGTCGCCGATATAGGGATCAAGAGGAAGATTGGCGACGGCAGCGATATTGGTCATGTATAACTACTCCTTAGGGGCAAACAAATTGATCTCATCCGGCTCACGCGCCGGCCCTGCGTGCTGGTCGGCAGCCAGGTGTCGTAGCGGAACGGGTCTGACCGGGGGACGAACCCGCGGATAGGGAGAGGCTTCGATCTCGGCGTCGTCCAGGCCGCATAAAGATGCGACACTCGATAAACAGTTGCGTCCCTGGCAACGACCCATGCCAAGCCGGGTGCCTGTCTTGAGCGTATTAAGGGACATCTTGCGATCCGCCAGATGCGCGCGCAGTTCGCCCAGCTTCAGTTCTTCGCAGCGGCAGACGATCGTTTCGTTTTCAGCCGCAACCAGCGTATTGGCACATTGATACCCGGCATTGAGCGCTCGTCGGAATCTGTCCATTTGCTGATAGCGCCGGCGCACGGTATTGGCGCCCGTATCGCCGAGGATTGACTGCGCAACCAGTTCGCCTTCAAGCAATGCGACTTCAACCCCGCCGATACCGGCGCCATCGCCAATGGCGTAAACGCCGGGCACACTCGTTTCAAGCTGCTCCGATCGNNCCGATCGATCAGGCACCCAACCAGCCAGGTCGGGAACAAAGACGACGCGGCACCCCATCATGCGCGCGAATTCCATCCCGGGCTGCAGGCCATAGCCAAGCACCAGGATGTCTGCTTCCAGGCAGCGCTTGCGACTCAGATCGGGAGTTCCATCAGAAGCGACGGGCGCAATGTTGACCTGCTGCAGACATCCATCGCCCTGCGCTCTGGTCACCATCCAGCCGGACATGAATTTGGCCCCAACGCCCATAATCTGCGCGCGGTAGCCCATCGCCTTTAACAGCAATTTGGGTGAACTGACGACACCCCGCAAAGTCGCGGACGTCAACTTCCGAGTCGGCTGCGCCTCGATCACATGACAGACCCGGGCCCTGGCTGCCGCCATGGTTGCACCGGCCACCAGCACCAACGGACCATTTCCCGCGATGATGACACGCCCTTGGGGTACAAGTCCGTGCGCTTTGGCAAGGTTAAGGCAACCCCCTGCGGAAATCACGCCAGGAAGAGTCCAGCCTGTAAACGGAAACGGCTTGTCCTGCGCGCCCGTGGCAATAACCACCGCTTGAGCCTGGACACGACCACTGGCCTTGGGCCCGGCATACGCAATCGTTAAAGGTTCGGGCGACCCCCAGGCGACTGTAGACGGCAAAAAAGACACCAACGGACTTTTCAACACTTGCGACAAAATTTTGTAGCGGCCGGTTTCGCGCAACAGGCGGGCATTCGGTGCGACGCGATACGAAGGCGGCAATTGACGAAAATACTGCCCGCCCGCCTGGTGATTGTCGTCAATCAAAACCACCCGTTGTCCTGCGGCAACCAGTTGAGCGGCGCAAGACAGGCCCGCTGGTCCCGCCCCGACGATGACGATCGGCTTATCCATCATGCGCGCTCATCGGTCATCGCAACCGGCTCCTGTACGACTAGTCCGTCGCTTACTGGAAACGAACAGGCGCGCACGACGCCTTGCCCGTTAACCTCGACCGAGCATTCCCAGCAGATTCCCATGCCGCAGTAGTAGCCGCGACGATCTTGCAAGCGCGGTGTGGTGCGAACGCCGATAATGCCCGCGCGCATCAAAGCAGATGCAATGCTCTCGCCTTCGAAACCCTGTATTGATTGCCCCTGGTACGTGAACTGAATCGGCCTGCCTGCCTCAATGCCGGAAATAAGGCGCGCGCTAAACATGAGTGAACCGTCCAGGATTGAAGAGATCAATAGGCCGGGATGTCGTCCCGGTGGCAATGAATTCGCCCAGCAGTTGCCCCATTAGCGGCCCAAGCGTGAATCCGCCGCGCGCGCATGCGGCGATATAAATGTCCGAGTGCCCCGGAAGTCGCCCCAGATAAGGAAGCGAATCTGGCGTGACCCCCTCGTACCCTGCCCAGCTTCGCAGAATGTTCAGGGGCGCCAAGCCAGGGATGACCCGCGCCGCCAGGCGCAAGTTGTGAATCAACTGGTCGTAATCGACATTCTTCAGGCGGTCGGCCAGGGTGCCGATACCCTGCCAGCCTCCGCCGATCAGGCAGCTGCCGTTGGATACTTGCTTGAGCGTCAGTACTCCGCGCGCGTGGGTCACAATTTGCGGGATGGTTCTGGGCGCTGGCTCGGTCACCGAGACCATATTTACATCCAGCAGGATCGGCAGATCGTTGCCGAGCATGGCAGCAATTTGCGCCGACCAGGCCCCCGATGTTATAGCGATCGAACGTCCGTAAAAAGGACCGCGCGTAGTCTCGACACACAAGTCGCGGGCCCGAACGCCGGTCACCTCGGCGTGTTCGACAATATGCACGCCGGCTTTCTCGACTGCTATCCGCAGGACCGGCCCAAGCCGCGTCGGACTCGCAAAACTGTCTTGTGTAGAGTAAGTAGCCGCAACGACTTCTGCGGAAATCCAGGACGCTTGCGTGCGTAGTGCTTGCCGGTCCAATCGGCTCACCGACAGACCTTTCTCTTCTTGCTCGCGCGCGACCTGCTCAAGCCGTTGGGCTTCGTCTTCGGAAAGCGCCACCTTGTAACCACCAGTATGACGCAGCCCGATCTGCGCACCCAGGCGATCCTGCAGCGTTCGCCAGATATCGAGCGCCCACAGCGTGTAGGGAACCAGAGCCGGCAACTTGTTCTGAACAGCCAGCGATCCGGCATTCACCGCCGAAGCTTCGATCCAGATTGCGCCGCGATCTATCAGAACAACCGTCTTGCCCGACGCTGCCAGAGTAAGGCACGCAAACAAGCCAAACGTACCGCCCCCTATGACTACAACATCATAGGTTTGCTTCATCCGCACAGGCTCAGACTCAACCTGTCTTCGGGCCCGAGTATCCGTCGCAGCTAGCTCCCGGCAGATGCAGACAGTGTCTTGGCAGCAGGATTGCGCGCGCGCAAACCCCGTTCTGCACCGTGTTCAAGATACTGGTGCAGCGCACTCAGCGAATTCTGAAGGTCTTCAAGCACGGCTGCGCGCAAGGCGGCGCCATCGTGTCGGCGGGCTTTGTCAATGATGTTTTCGTGACTGTGATTTCCGCTCCTGTCCCTCGCCAGAATGGGGTACATGAAATGAAGAGTGGGGCCGATTCGAAGCCAAAGGTTCTCGACAATCCTGAACGTCACGTACATGCCTGCACGCTCATAAATCCTGAAGTGAAACTGTGAGTTGTACTTCAGCACGTCCCGATAGTTCCTAGTGGCCAATGCATCAAGAAATAAAGTCTGCGTCTGGGCGAGAAACTCGATATCTTCATCGCGCATATGCCCGGCAGCGGTCTTGGCCAAGTCGCCTTCCAAAAGGCGCCTGATATGAAAAATTTCGTCGACTTCCGCAACCTGAAGCTTGGGCACGAGCACCGCCCGCTTTTCATTAGTGCAAAGGATGCCATCGGAAATCAGGCGCGACAGCGCTTCGCGCACTGGCGTGACGCTAACGGCCATGCCGCTGGCCAGGCGTCGGATATTGACGCGTTCCGCCGGCGCGTAATTACCGGACAAGATGGCGTGACACACCTGATCATGGACTTGATCGACCAGAAGACCGCCCCGTTTGGCGCTTTCGTAAGTCGGATTTTTTGGGATTGCTGTCATCTCTATTCCCGAGACACTTGACGGACATTTGGTATACGATATATGATATATTGAAATTCGACGGATATCAAATCAAATTCATCAGTAAGGATTCAAAATGGTCAATGGAGGAAATGTCAGTTGGAGTGGGGTTTTTTCGGCCCTTGCCACGCCGTTCGCCCAAGATGGGTCAATGCACGTACCGCAACTTGAATCGCTGATCGACCTTCTGATTTCAGAAGGCATAAACGGATTCGTGGTGGCAGGAAGCACTGGCGAGTATTACTCGCAGACAAAACAGCAACGCATAAAACTGTTCGAGGCTGTCAAGCGCCATGTCGGCAATCGCGTCACCCTTATCGCCGGCACCTCGGCGCTAACGCGCGAAGAAACACTCGAGCTGACACGTACGGCGCAAGGGATTGGTTTTGACGGTTGCATGGTATTGCCGCCGGTCTATTGCCTGCCGACGCCCGTAGAAGTGCATGCCTATTTCGCGGAAATCGGCGCGCTCGGCCTGCCCATCATGATCTATAACAATCCGGCCCGGGTTGGCGTTGCCATTTCGCCGTCCTTGGCCAGCATGCTTGCAGGTCTGGATAATGTCGTCGCCTACAAGGAAAGCGCCCGCGATCTTTATACCGTCGCCGAAACCTACTATGCGACCACTGGTCGACTGCGTCATTTCGTCGGCCTGGAACCTTACGCAAGCGCCCTGTTGTCACGCGGCGCAGTGGGCATCGTCTCCACCATTTCAAACGTGGCCGCACGCGAGGTCGTTGCCTACTACAAGGCCTTCCATGCGGGCGACGCTGACGCATTGTCGAGAAGCCAAAAAGTAATCGATCAGCTTTATCACCTGCTTGCCCAATCCGGGCTATCTAACTTCGCATTCGTAAAAAGCGCCATGGCAGCATTGGGCCGGCCAGGCGGTATATGTCGTCTGCCTCACCGCATGGCTGACGCCGCCCAAGTAGCGAGCATCAAGAAAGCTATCACGCGTATTTATTCGGAATCCAACGTATCTCTCACTACCACCTAGGCATGTCTGGCCAGATGCAATCATGCTGAATAAATTACATGAGGAACCACAGGAGATAGGAAATGAAAGCATTTACGAAAATTATTGCGGCACCGGTCTTTGCGGTAATCACCGTATTCACAATGCACACCGAAGCCAAAGCGGATGCCGTGTGGGATCAAATTCAGGAAACAGGGAAAATCGTTTGTGGCGCAATCCCGAATGACCCGCTAGGTTCCTGGATTGACCCCCAGACCCGCAAATGGGAAGGCTATGAAATCGACTTGTGCCGAGGGATTGCCAAAGGCTTGTCCACCGACATGGGCAAAACCATCACGCCCGAGTTTCGCGAAACGACCTGGGCAACCATTGTTCTGGATATCCAGTCGCGGAAAATCGATATATGGCCAGGCATGAGCGCCACGCCAGAACGCGAGAAGGCGCTGTCGATGATTGGCCCCATGTACGATCTGGCCTTCTGCACCGTGAATCACAAGGGCTTCGATGTCGGCCAAAACTGGAGCGATTTCAATAACCCCAAGGTACGCATCGCTACCATAACCGGAACCAGCATTGAAACGGCCTTCAAGAAATTCGCGCCCAATGCAACCCAACTCACGTTCCCGGGATTATCGGAAGTCGCACTTGCGGTGCAATCGGGACGCGCCGATGTGATGGGCACCGATGCATTGCGCTGCTTGAACATCTTGAAGAGCACGCCGGAGGTCTTTGGTCAGGTGGTGTTTCCCAAGCCATTCAAATCGATCGGCTCATCCGCAGGGACTATCAAAGGCAGCGACAAACTCACCGCATGGTTGACCAAATGGACCACCCAAAATCGCGCTGACGACGGAATCAAGAATATCTTCGTAAAGGTCATGGGCAATGCCGGCTTTGACACCAGCATCATTCCTCCTGAACTGAAGTTCTAAACTGATTCCTGCTCACCAGGTCGTGCTCGCAAGGCTGATGCCTTGCGAGCACTATCATACGTTCCCCCCGATGTGGCGACGTTTATGAAATACGAGTTTGATTGGTCAGCAGTTTGGGAACCATCCATTTGGCTGGACGCGATATCGGCGACCCTGATCTATGGGCTGGCAACGACTATTATTGGATTAATACTCGGGCTTTGTCTGGGCCTGGTCCTGATAAGCCGATTCTCTACTGCCCGCCGGCTTGTCGCTTTGTTCATCGGTGTTTTTCGCAGCACCCCGGTGCTCATCCAGATTGTCTGGTTCTACTATGCCTTTCCGATGGTTCTAAGTGTAAATATGCCTGCCTGGTTTGCGGCAGGTTGTGGGCTGACGTTTTATATGGCGGCGTTTTCAGCCGAAATCTTTCGCGGTGGAATCGAATCCATTGAGCGCGGTCAGTGGAATGCCAGCCGCTCGCTGTGCATGTCGTATTGGCAGTCCATGCGGCACATTATCCTGCCCCAGGCATTCCGACGGATGATGCCCGCCATCGTTAATCAGTCGATTATCCAGATTAAGAATACGTCGCTGCTTTCTGTAATTGCGGTCCACGACATCATGTATACAGCATCTTCCATAACTGCCACAACCTATCGCCCTCTGGAAGTGTTCACCTTTGCCGGCCTCCTTTACATCGTCGTCATCTGGCCGCTTGCCACCATAGCTCACTACGTAGAAAAACAAACGGACTCTTCACGGAATCAAATGGGTAGATTGATGGGGTAAACATGGCTGAAAGCCGCATGGATATTGGCTTTCATGTATTTCGCAAGACGCTCGAGTTGTGCATCATGTCTGGATGGCCAATTCAGCGAAGCGAAAGCGGCTGCTGTGGTCGAGCCCAGTCGGACTGGTACGACCGCCGCACGCGATTCGATGACAAGAAACGCTAGGAGCCACCCCATGAACAAGCCTTTCATTCAAATCGATTCGCTGGTCAAAAGATACGGCGCTACCGTCGCCGTCGACGGGGTGAGCCTGTCTATGGACGAAGGCCATATCACCGCCATTATCGGCGCCAGCGGCTGTGGGAAGTCAACCTTCCTGCGTTGCGTCAACCTGCTTGAAAATCCTACGTCCGGGTCTTTGAGAATCGGTGACGACACGCTTGCTTATACGAACAGTACTTTGTCTTCAGGAGAAGAACGCGCGCTTTCCTATCGCAAGTCAATGGCGATGGTGTTTCAGAGCTTCGAGCTGTTTCCGCATATGTCGGTGCTACGGAATGTCGCTTTAGCCCCCGCCATTGTCAATGGCGTCCCGTTGGATCAGGCTATTGAGCAGGCGCATGCTCTTTTGGATCGCGTTGGGCTGCATGGCAAAGCCAATGAATATCCGGGGCAATTATCCGGCGGACAATCGCAGCGAGTGGCGATTGCCCGCGCGCTGGCGATGAGTCCGCGCGTGTTGCTGTTCGACGAGGCCACGTCGGCGCTGGATCCTGAACTTGTGGGTGAGGTGCTCGAGGTTATTGGAGAGTTGGCGGATGAGGGTCGAACGATGATCGTAGTGACGCATGAACTTGAGTTTGCCAAGGATGTGGCGGATACGCTGGTGTTTTTCGATCAGGGTCGTGTAGTTGAAACGGGGAAGCCACATGAGATGATTGATAATCCCCAGTCTGAGAGATTGGGAAACTTTTTGAAGCGTTATCAGAGGATCCGGACGCGGGCGTGATTCGGCACAGGGTGAGATGTCGGGCTAGCCACTTGACACGGTTGCTCTCCCCGCTTGCGGGAGAGGGAGTCTGACGTACCGGGCTATCGTTGTTTCACCCGCTCTTCAGGAGGAAGCAGCGCAACGAAGAGCAGGCTGCACGCCGCGATCGCCGCCAGCGCGATCAGCAGGACGCTGAAGCCCGCGGCCTTTACCACCGGTCCCAGCAGGTAGACCGCGATGGAACTGATACCGAAGGCAATCGCGAAGCGCATACCGCTGACCCGGGAGCGCATCCGGTCGTCGATGTAGCGGACGACCATCGCATCGGTGAACGGAATGGCGCCAAAGGTGAACGCCATGAACGCCAACTGCAGCACCCACAGGGTCCAGCCCTGGGCGTGCGCGGCCAGCGCGAACAACGGAATCTGCGCGAACACGACGCACAGGTAGATGCGCTTGATGGGAAAGTGATCGATCAGCTTGCCGACGATCACCTGCGCGAAGGCGGCGATGGCGTAGACGACGGCCAGCAGCGCGCCCAGCGTCGCCGGGTCCTCGACGATACCGCGAAAACGTTCCTGCAGCAGTTGCGCGTTGCCATTGGTTGTGAAGTTGAAAACGAAGCTGGCCGATATCGCCGCGAGCGTCATCACGGCCAGCAGGCGGGCGACCGTGCCGCGGGTGGGCACCGCCTGCGTGGGAGCGCGCTTGGACGGCGGCGCAGTCTCTTTCGGGGCAACCAGCGCAAAGACGAAGCCGCATGCAATCGATACCAGGCCCGGCACGATAAAGGCGGCGCGCCAGCCGATCGCCTTGACCAGAAAGCCGGTCGTGATCGCCGCGACGGCAATGCCCATGTTGCCGGCGAGACCGTTGATGCCGATGGTGAGCCCGGGGTTTTTCGCGCCCTGCACCAGCAGTGGAACGCCGACCGGATGGTAGATCGAAGAAAAGGCGCCGAGTATGGTCAGCGCGACCGCAAGCTGCCAGGGGGTCTGCATCAGCGCGACCAGTAGCGCGGAGGCGCCGATGCCGATGAAAAAGATGATCATCATGCCGCGCCGGCTCCACAGGTCACCCAGCCTGCCCGAAGCTATCGAGCCCAGTCCGAACATGAAGAACGCGCCGGCGCTGTACGGCATCAGGTCTTCCCAGTGCGCAAAACCGAAGTCCACCGCAATTGCGCCGACGGCCGTGGCGAAAATCAGCAACAGCATGTGGTCGATCGCGTGACCGATATTGAGCAGCAGTGAAAGGGCGCGGGACGGCGTGATCAATGAATGGGCCACTCGTCCGCGGTGTTCCGTCAGCGGCGAGACCGTCGGGGACGCCGTGGTCAACGAAAGAGGATTTTGTTCGAGCATGGCTGCCGTTTGTTTCAGCCTCTCACGAACAGGGTCACCAGCGGGTTCCCGCCGACTTGCCGGCTCCAGTGGCCATGCACCGCCGCATCGAAGGTTGCGCCGGCCGGCAGCAGATCGGCGGAGTAGAAATGTTCGCCGGCCCTGAATACGCGAGAGCTGCCATCCTGCAAGCCGATTTCCATTTCGCCGCCGATGATGAACACCCACTGCGGCGTGACCGAGCAGTGGAACTGGCTGCGAAAGCCGACCGGGCTGTGGCGCAACTGGTAGCCGGTCGAGGGCAAAACCGCCGACAGCATCGCTTGCGGTGTGCCCCCGGTCAGCGGGATCAACTCCTCGCGAAACTTCGCGCGGGCGTCCGCATCGGTAAACAATACGACTTTGGTGAAACCTGGCATGTTTGTCTCCCGGAAGGCGATCGTGGCCTGAATGGTCAGGCGCCATGATACGCGGTCGGATGGTATCCGGTCACTCGCGGGACGGGGACCGTGCGCGACCCTGATCACGATTGCCTGGCCCATCGCCAGTGCAGCCCTTGGCCTGCCTGGCTGACGCCGAGCCACGCACCGTATAGCTATTGCAGCGGAATGCCCGCTTTGGCAATGACCGCGCCCCAGCGCTTGATCTCTCCCTGCAAGTGCTGCGCGGCCTGGTCGGGCGTACCGGGGTGCGGCTCGACATTGAGTTCACGCAGGCGCTTGGCGACGTCCGGGGCGCCGAGGGCGGCGACCAGTTCCCCGTTTAGCGTGGCCACGATTTCCGGGGGCGTCTTTGCGGGCGCCGCCAGCGCGTTCCATGACGACACAACGTACCCGGCCACGCCGCTTTCCTTGACCGTCGGAACCAGGGGCAGCGCTGCCGACCGCCGTTCCCCGGTGACCGCCAGCGCCCGTAGCGCAGTGGACTGAATCTGCGGCAGCATCGGCCCCAGGATCTCGACCGCCGCGTCGATCTGCTTGCCGCGCAACGCGGAGACGATCGCCGGCGTACCATTGAACGGCACCACCTGGACGCTGATTCCTGCGGTCGACTTGAACAACTCCGCCGCCAGGTGCTGCGTGCTGCCGATGTTGATGCTGCCGAAGTTGAGCTGGTCCGGGTTGGTCCTGGCGTACGCGAGCAGGTCACCGAGGTTGTTGAACTTCGATTCGGCGGCGGCGACGATGACCAGATCGAAGGTGCCCAGCATCCCGACCGGTACAAAGTCGCGCACCGTGTCATACGGCAGCGACTTGAACAGTCCGGCGCTGACCGCGCTGCCGTTGGACATCAGCAACAGCGTGTGGCCATCCGGTGCGGCCTTGGCGACGATCTCTGCCGCCACGACGCCACCCGCGCCGGGGCGATTATCGATCACCACCGGCTGGCCGAGCGTTGCACTCAATTGCTGGGCGACGGTGCGCGCGGTCAGGTCCGCGATGCCGCCGGCGCCGAACGGCACGACGATGCGGATGGGTTTGGTCGGAAAAGCAGCAAGCCCTTTGACCGGTGACGGCTGGGCGAGGGCGGGCAAGGCCGCGGCCCATAGCAGAATCGCAATTACGTACGGATACCAGCGGCGCAACCTCACTCCCTGCCGCAGGAACCGAAAGCGACAGGCCACATTTTCTCCAGATCGAGTACTTCATGCATGTCAGATGCAAAGAGGCAACGGCCTTGGTGTCCCCGCAATTTCCTAGCCTGCCGCTCGCTGCACGCGCAAGCGCATCTGGCCGGGCATCGGCACCGAGCGCTTCAGTACCTCTTCGCCCAGCCACAGCGCCGCGCGATACGCGCGTTCCGCGACCGTGGCCGGCGGCATTTGCTGGTAGTCGTCGTTGAATACTTCGAAACTGTAATCACCCTGGTAGCCGAGCCGATCCAGGCGCGTCACGACTTCGGCAAGCTGCGCGCTGTGCACGCCCTCGCCCGGGAACACGCGGAAGGTGCGAGCGGTGGTGATGCGTTCCTCGACCGAGCGGATTTCCTGCCACATGAAGTCGGCCAGTTGCACCAGAAAAATTTTTTCGGGATCGAGCGTGTCGATTTCCTCCAGTAAGGTCTTGGTGGCGAACACGTGAAACGAATCGAAGCCCAGACCCAGATTCGGCGCATCGGCGCGACACACTACGTCCCACGCGTGCGTGAACTCATTGACATGCCGGCCCCACGACAAGCCTTCGTACGCGACCTTGATCCCGAGCGGGACCGCGAGCATCGCGAGTTTGCGCAAGTCCTTTGCCAGAATGTCGCGATCGGCGGTGGCATGAATGGAAGTCGACGAACCGACCAGCAGCACCCTGGAGCCTAACGCCGCGCACATTTCGAGCATCGATTTCGCGATGTCGATCTTGTAGTCGTGGAGATTGCCGGACAGGCCCTCGAAGTCCCGCAGCATCTGGAAGCCGGTCACGCGCAACCCGCTGGCGCGCACGGCTTCGATCGCTGCGGCGACGCCCTCGGCGTGTCCTGTCAGGTCGCGCGCCATCAGCATGATTTGCGAAAACCCGGCGTCCCTCACCGCGCGCAATTTCATCGGCAGCGTGCCGGATAGCGAAATTGTGCCCATGCCGATGTCGGCAATGTTGCCTGCGAAATGGCTCATCGGCTGCTCCTCACACCGGCGTGTGCTGGACGAGTTCGAACATCACCCCGCCCAGACGGGCCTGGGTCAATGCGCCGCGCCGTTCCGTGTGCACGCCGGAAGATTCGACGAACTCCACCCCGCGCTGATGCAACAAGGCGACCGCCGCCAGCACATCGGGCGCGCCGAAGGCCACGCGTTGCAACATCTCCTCGCGCTCTTCGTCGAGCAGTTCCGGAATCGGCGCGATCAGCTGCAGATAGAAACACTGGCACGGGCTCTTGAGCACGCGCCCTTTGGGCAGAATTCCAAAGCGCTGGTCATCGGGCAGGGCTTCAAACCCGAACAGTTCGCGGTAGAACTCAGTCCAGTCGTTGGTGCGGTCGCTGCCTATGTACTGGACAATGCCGAACCAGTGCATCCCGGCCAGCGCCGGCGGATGCGGATCGACGGTGGGAATCCTGGTAAAGTCGACGTCGTAGATCGAGAAATCCTGATACCGGTCGACAAAGTAAATGCGGCTGGCACCCACGCCATGTATGGACGGGATGTTGAGCTCCATCACTTCGATCTGAGCCGGCACCGCCCACGCGCCGCGGTCCAGCGCGCGGTGGTATGCCGCGCGCGCATCGCGCACCCGGAAGCAGATGGCGGCGATCATGGGTGTCTCCGAAGGCTCCAGGCTGCGCGGCAATTCGCGGACGTGCGCATTGATGATGATGTTCATGTCGCCCTGCCGGTACAGCAGCACCTCGCGCGAACGATGGCGGGCGATCGGGCGAAAGCCCATGGTCTCGAGCACCTGGCCCAGCGCCTGCGGCCTGCTGGTCGCGTATTCGACGAACTCGATGCCATCCAGACCCAGGGGATTGGAGACGTCGATGGGGACTTCACGTTCGGAGTTCATGGAAATTTCCTCGATGTCCAGACCAACTGTTCAGTGGCGAGAGTATAGCCTTCGACGCCGGATGCGGCGAATTCAGCAACTCAATTTGGCCACCGAGCGCAGCACATCGGGCGTGGTGGTCGGGGTCGCCGTCTCGACAAAGGGCGGGCTGTCTGCCCTCTGCGAGGGAATACAGCTACTTACGCGCTGCTTCCGCCCTTTTCTCCCGCACTACCGGTCCAACCAGCGTTGCGAGTTCTGCGCCGTTCAACAGCCGCATTCCCTTTTCGAGAGCGAACGCCCGCGCGGTCTCGGTGAAATCGCCCGTCGCGACATAGATGCAGTCGCGTGCCTCGCGGGCCTGCATCACCTCGAACAACTCGCGCAAGGGGCCGATCCCGGTCTGCGCAACCTTCCAGCGCTTGCAACTCAGCAGGCTCTTGTAACCGTTCTTGTGCAGTTCGTAATTCACCACGCCGCCTTCCAGCCCGCCCACCTCGTATCCTTCGCGCCGGAAGGTCTCGGCAATCACTGTCGAGAACTGCCCCCACGTCATCTCGCGCAGGCTATCCAGCGTCTCGGTGACGTGGGTCGGGCTTGGAGTCTTGAACTGCCGCCAGCCGGCGAACGCGGCAATGCCGAAAAACGGCAGCGTGGTGGCCAGGGCGAGCAGGTTGGGCAGGAAGTTTCGCGCCACGGCAAACAACGCGCCGGCAATAAGCAAGCTCACCCAAAAAGGCGAGCGCGCCAAGAAGGCGAATAATGATCCTTTGGCAGGTTCGGGAAATTTCAAGACTTGACCTCAAGAGAATTCGGAAAACGGTTTCAACCGCCGCCGGAGTATAGAGGCGCAGGCGGGTTGTGTGTAGCCATGTCGTGCAAATCTCCAAAATATCGAACTGGCTAAGTCACGACCGATCCTGTTTCCTCTCTCCGCGTGCGGTCCTACGATCTTCTCCGATCAGTCATCCCTCACCTAAACCCTTGCACGCGGGGAGAGGGCGGCAGGTTGGTTGCTCTTCCGGACCAACCGCGCCCGCCGCTTTTCAACGGCTCCGGCTTCCTGACTAAGCGGCAGCATGCGCTCTGTCCATTGCAGCGCGGTCTGAAAGTCGCGCTGTTTGTGCTCGTGGTAGATGGCCAGGCGCTCCATCGCGCACAGCACATGCTTTTCCGCCAATGATTCCCATACTGGAACCGCCTTGTCCCAGTGGCCGGATCTTGCGTACAGTCCAGCCAGTTCCAGTTGCGCGTCGTCGGACAGCGGTTCGCCGTGATCTTCGAGGTGCAGCAGTGCGGTCAGCTCGTCACCGGCGCGCCGGTGGGCGCGGGCGATTCCCAAGGGATCGGCGTACTCTTGTCCGGGCTCCGCGTAGGTTTTCCCCAGCACGCCGGCCAGCGCGATCAGCGACAGGATGTCGATGCGGTTGTGGTCGACCACACCGCGCAGGTTGCGGGTCTCGCCGTGCTGCAGCAGGTCGGTCCAGATCTGGGGAATCAGATGGCCGGGCACATCGTCGTCGCGGAAGAGCTTCAGCAGATACTGCTCGGCTGTCTGCAGGCGGCAGTCGGGCCAGTTTCTTTTGAATGCCGATCGGGTCCGGTGCAGCAGATCCATGTGCGGAAGAGCGGACAGCGGATTCGCGATCCTGGCCAGCCGGTAGCGGGTCACCAGCAACGGGATGTCGAACGACTTGCCGTTGAAGCTGACCAGGTGGCTGGTGTCGGTGATCCAGCCCAGCGCGTGTTCGAGCATCGCCGGCTCGCCCGCGAAACAGGTGAGAAAGTATTGGCGCACCTCCACCGTGTCGCCGTTGATCCGGGCCAGCCCCAGCACAAAGGCCACCGTGCCGGTGCCGCCGGAGAGTCCCGTGGTTTCGGTGTCGATAAAGAGCAGGTGTTCGCGGTTGGGTTCCGCGCCGCCCGCCAGAAAGTCCAGCGAAATTTCGTGGATCTGCGAGAAGGGCACGCGGCCATGCACGTGCGAAACCGGCAGAGAATTCTCGACCAGCACGACGCCCTCGGCGCACAGATATCCGCCCAAAAGACGAGCCAATTCCTCTTGCGACACGACGCGCTTGGCCGGCTTCGCGGCCTGTGCTGCGGCGAGACGCTGCAACCTTGCCGCCAGCGGGAGCACGCCGGGTTCGGTTGCGAGCGGGGACGGGGGCTGTTGCCGCTGCCCTACGCCCAGCCGGGCTTCCAGCTCCTTCAGCCGGGCGCGCAGGTCCATGTTCGTCAGCCGGCGCGGGCGCCAAGCAGATCAAGGACCCGGATCGCCGCATTCTTCGGCGACCGTTCGCCCTCTTCGTCGGTGCCCAGGATCGGCCCCACGCACGCCGGGCAGCCGAACTTGCAGTCGCAGTGCTCGATCAGGGAGCGGGCACGTGCAATCACCTGGTCACGCAGATCATAGAGCGGCACCGAGAGGCCGATGCCGCCCGGATAGTTATCGTAGAGAAAGAGGGCGGGGACAAACTCCTTCGCGGCATCCAGCTCTACCGGCTCGCCCTCGCTGGAGAGAGTCTGCAGCTTGCCCCGCCCGTGCGACTCGGTGGTGGCGAACCATTCGCCTTCGCCGTCGCCGATGGCACGGCCCAGGTCATGGCGATCGGACATGGTCAGCAGCACGGCGATCGAGTGGATCGCATACGCGGCGCCCAGAAAACCATCGAGCGCCTGCCAGCGATTGGGGAACGCATTCTGCAACGCGCGCGGATCGACCTGCCACCACACTGCGGTCGTATGCATTTCGTGATCGGGCAGGTTGACTGGTCCGTAGCCCACGTTTTCGTGGGTGTAGTAGCGAATCTTCTTGTAGCCCGAGACCCGCCGCACCACATGCACTTCGCCGCGGTTGCATACGCTGGTGGCGCCAGCCGTGTCTTCGAAGCGGTCGAGGATCTTCAGCCGCGTGTAGTCGATGGCGTCGGTGTAATAGTCGGCGGCGGTCTTGGTGACAAACGCCTTGCGCCCCTTCCAGTCCAGGCGCTCCACTTGCCATGGCGAGGCCTGCACCAGATAAATCGCGCCTTCATAAAGTGTGAGCGCGGCGCTGGAATAATCGACCTCGGCGATGACCTCCTGCTTGCCGCCGGTGGTGTCGACGACGACAAAATTGCCATCGGCGATCGAGCGCAGGCTCACCGCACTCGCCGGGTAGCTGTCGGCGACCCAATGCCAGCGCTTGCCTTCGCGATGGACGACGCCAAGCTCCTCGAGATGGGCCAGCATCTCGACCAGGTTTTCGCCGCCGAACGATTCGTCCGCGGTAAACGGCAGCTCGAATGCGGCGCAACGCACGTGGTCCATCAGGATCAGGAGTTGATCGGGTGCGATGCGCGCGTGTTCGGGCGATGCGCCGGTGAAGAAGTCCGGATTGCGCACGATATACTGATCTAGCGGCTCGCTGGTGGCGACCAGCACGCCCAACGAGGTACGGTTGCGGCGCCCAGCGCGCCCGAGACGCTGCCAGGTGCCGGCGATCGTGCCGGGATAGCCATTGAGAATGCACACGTCGAGCCCGCCGATATCCACGCCCAGTTCCAGCGCGGTCGTCGTCACCACGCAATCGAGCGTGCCCGCGCGCAGTTTGCTTTCGGTCGCTCGCCGCTCGGTGGGCAGGTAGCCGCCGCGGTAGGCGGCGATACGGGTGGGCTGCCTTGAATCGTGATCGAACACATCCTTGAGATACTTGGTCAGCACTTCGACCATCAGCCGCGAATTGGCGAACACGATGGTTTTGAGCCCGCTCTTGATCGCGGCCCGCGCGATGCGGGTGGTCTGCGAGCGGGCGGAGGCGCGCAGTCCCAGTTCGGGATTGATCACCGGCGGATTCCACAGCAGCAGGTGTTTCTCGCCCTGCGGCGCGCCACTCTCCGTGATGGCGGTCACCGGTGCGCCCAGCAGCCGGGTTGCGAGTTCAGCGGGGTTGGCGATCGTCGCCGAACAGAAGATGAACACCGGCTCCGTCCGGTAAAACCGGCACACCCGCAGCAGCCGCCGGATGACGTTAGCCATATGCGAACCAAACACGCCGCGATACGTATGCATTTCGTCGATGACCACGTAGCGCAGATTCTCGAAAAACTGCGCCCACTTGGTGTGATGCGGCAGGATGCCCTGATGCAGCATGTCGGGATTCGACACTACGATGTCCCCGCGGGTGCGCACGGCCTGGCGCGCGTCGCCCGGCGTGTCGCCATCGAAGGTGAACGTGCGCACGCCCAGGGCCCCGGCCTTGTTGAGTTCGAGCAGCTCGCTGACCTGATCCTGCGCCAGCGCCTTGGTCNNGGTTGTAGCAAAGCGTCTTGCCCGAGGCGGTGGGGGTCACCACCACCGTATGCCGGCCGGCGGTGACCGCATCCCACGCGGCGCGCTGATGGCTGTACAACTGCCGGATGCCGCGAGAGCGGAGTGCGGTGACCAGCGCAGGATCGAGATCGTCCGGGAATTCGGCGTACGTTCCGGCCCGGGCCGGGATGATCAGCTCGCCGGTGATCCGATCGCCATGGCGACGGCGGATGGCCGGGATCAGCGCGCCGACGTCCGGCGTCTCCGCCAAGGCGGGCAGCGCTTCCGGACGCGGGTCTTCGAGCAAAAGCTCCATTTCATTCATCGCTTGCCCAGTCCTTTGCCCTGCTAAGATGTGGTGGTTTCAAAGCCGTCGTACCAGACCGACCATGACGCCGCTGATCTCCAGCGCGCCGTGCGCGCGTAGCGGCGCATAGGCAGCATTGGCGGGGCGCAGGTAATAGCCCTGCTTGTCCTTCGCCAGGTACTTCAGCGTCAGTTCGCCGTCCACCAGCGCGACCACGATGTCACNNCGGGCTGCGGTTCGACGACGATCAGATCGCCGTCGAGGATCGCGGCATCGATCATCGAGTCGCCCTTGACCCGCACCAGCGAGGTCTTCGATGGATGCGGGATCAGATAACTGTCGATGGTGATGGTTTGCGCGGGCGCATCCGGGACCTGCTCGGGCAGGCCCGCACGAACACTGTCAGCGAGCTCGCGCTCGAAAAACTTCTTGCCCGGCTTCAGCCGCTTGTCGGGCGTCACGTCCAGGATGCCTTCCTCGCGCAGCATGCCGACCAGCGTATGCGTCCAGGACTTGGCCCGAATACCGACGATTTCACTCAGTGTTGCATACGACGGCATCACGCCGTGCTCCGCGTAGTAATCGCGCAGCGCGTCAACCAACTCCCGGGGAGTGACTGCAGACATGGGTGAGAACGATCGTTCTGAAGGTTGCAATTTATCGACTTGGGTGCACGCTGTCAAGAAGTTCTTCCGCGCGCGTGATGGGGTCGACCCATCCTACGGAATACTCGGTCTTTGTGCCGGCGGAGTAAGAAGTACGGTGCGCGACGTTGCAATTTGCGGTCCGGCACGGCAACATGCGCAGACGGACTTTCCAAACAAACGCATTGACCGAACGACTCACGCAACGGGAGGGAGGCCATGAGAAAAATCGCAATCCTGGGAGGCTGCGCGGGAGCCGCAGCCACGGCGGCTGTGGTGCTGGGCCTGGTCGCCGCCGGCAAGGCGGATAAGGGAGGCTTCATCGGGCCGGGCGGGCTCAACGCCGATATCAATCTCGTGCTCGAACTTCTGCTCGTGCTCGGGCTGACCTTCGGGTTCTATCTGGCGCGCAAGGGAAACATCGAAGTGCACCGGATCAATCAGACGATCTGGGTACTGGTCAACGCGGCGCTGGTCGCGTGCATCATGGTGGGTTCGCTACTGGGCTTCAAGCTCAACAACATCGCCGACCTGGCCGACCCGGGGATCGGCCTCACCTGGCTACATGCGCTGATCGGGACCCTCACACTGGCCGCGGGTTTGTGGCTGGTGCTGCAGATGAACGACATCCTGCCGCGACGCTTCCACATCACGTGGTGGAAGAACCTGATGCGGCTGACTCTGGCCGGCTACTGGGCCGTCGCTTTGCTTGGCTTCGTTACTTACTATTTCTGGTACGCCGCGTAAGAACGGCTCCGGCGTTGACGGCGCTCAGTGTGGAGCAATTCGACACCCCCGCTTTTTGCACAATCACAGGCACAACTTTGTGCCCATCCCTACGGATAGTGCGAGGTCATGCCAGATGATTCAGGACGCCGCATCAGGATCACCCGATCGGTTGCACCCCAATCAACCACTGGTGGCCGTAGAAGGCAAATAGTGCCCAGGCGAGCAGCCCGATCGCCGTGACCATCAAATCACCCGACAACGTACCCGCTGCGTACCGCGTTCCGGCTGCGCGGTCGCGGCGGCGCGCGGAAATGAATGCGACGATCGTCCAGGCCAGAAAGGCGCCGAAGAGCAACGTGTCGCCAGGCCGGCCGTTGGCGATCAAATGGGCGAGCGCCCAGAGCAAGACGCCGGCCAGCATCGGATGCCCAAGCGCCGCCTTGAGGTGATTCTTCGGAACATACGCCGCCACCAACAGCACGAACGAAGGAATCGTCAGCAACGCGGCCAAGTCGCGCGTCCACAAGGGCGGGCTCCACCAGTCCAGCGCCGTGCGCGTCAGGCCATAGCCCCAGACGATCACTACCAGACCGGCGAGCGATACCAGCGAGTACAGGCCTTTCCAGCGGTTTTCACCGAGGCGCGCGATCTGCCTTGATCGCCATCCGTCGGCGAAGATCCGGACCGAGTGAGTGCCGAAGAAGAGCAACAGTCCGAAGAGCAAAACTTCCATGATAGCCAGACCTCCAGTTGTACCAGGATTCAGTTCTGCGTATCGAGCCGGCGAAACTTCTGCACGCGCTGCCCGGTGTTGACCTCGGTCGTGTAGACATTGCCCTGCCGGTCCACCGCGATGTTGTGCACGACGTGGAACTGGCCGGCGAAGCGCCCAGGTCGGCCGACGCGGCCCAGCGTCTCGTTGGTGGCGCGTTCGATAATGCGCAGCTCATTGTTCACGCCATCGACCATGTAAATGAACTTCTGCTCCGGGTCGGGCGAGAACACCAGCTCCGACACCGATCCGTTGAGGCGGGTGTTCTTCTCGAAGAATGCTTCCGACACAAAAGAGAAATAGGGGACAGACCACGTTTTTTTTGGTCATTCATGATTGATAACGCATAACGCAAAAAACGTGGTCTGTCCCCTATTTCCTCTATCACCGGCCGATTCTGTCCTTCTTCACACGTCGTACCAGTCTTGCAGCGTGATGTCGGAGAACCCTTCAAAGTCAGCAGTGTTGTGTGTAACAAGAACCAATTCGTTGACCGCGGCGATAGACGCGATCAACCCATCGTACAGCGACGGCGGTTTGCCGATGGCGGTCAGTCGAGCGCGCTCACGCCCATGCCACTGTGCGCAAAGTCCGTCCAGGGGGATCACCGGGAAGTCGGCCATCAGCGCTTCCAACCACGCTTGAAACATCTTCTGCCGTTCACCAGCACCGATGCGACTCACCCCAAATTGCAGCTCGTCAATCACGGGTGCGGGGATGGCGCAAGCTGTGCGGCGTTCAGTGAGCTTCGCCTCCAAACCCGCATTGGGTCGCGCGCGCATTAGCTCCGACAGCACATTCGTGTCGAGCACGTACTCAATCATTTTTCGAACGAGAAATCGCGCCCGGGGCTGCGATCCCTAGCGGCAGCCAATTCTTCCGCCGTCGAAAATGGAAGCCCTTTGGCGATCATTTCGCGACGCCAGCTTTGCAGAAACTGCATGAAATCGTTTCGCGGCTCCCGCGCGGCTTTCATCCGCTCATACTCACGATCAGAGACGAGCACGGCCACGGGCTTACCGCGGCGGGTAAGCCGCACGGGCTGACCTTTCTCTGCTTCGTGCACCAAACTCGTCAATTTGCTCTTGGCCTCGCGAATTGTGGATTCTCTCATCGTAATTCCTCACACCATGTAGTCACCAATGTAGTCATCATATTTGAGTTCGGCGGCTTAGGCTAGCTCCGCTCAAGAAAACACGGAATGCAACCCAAGGATTGGGAGCTCATTCTGACGCCAATAGCGCATTGGCTCCCCCAAACAAAAAGAGCCAGAAGCAAAGCTTCCGGCTCTTTCGTTTTCCTTGGTCGGGGTGCCGGGATTCGAACTCGGGACCCCTTGCACCCCATGCAAGTGCGCTACCAGGCTGCGCCACACCCCGACTTGATGGAAGTATAGCACTGCGGGCTCAGTTGCTCGCAGCGGCTACTTCAGCAGATCGAGGATCGCCTGCAGTTCGTCGCGGACATCAGTATCGGATTCGCCATTTTGTTGCGTGGCGGCGCGCGCTGCGCCGCCGTTGTGCTTTTTCAGCGCCTCGGTTTCCAGCCGGTGGCGCGCGCCGTTGATCGTGAAGCCTTGCTCGTAGAGCAGGTCGCGGATGCGGCGGATCA
>PLYG01000031.1:0-3757 GCA_003153335.1 Betaproteobacteria bacterium
GACAGTATCAAAACGGAACTTCAGTCTAGCAGCCGCAACGGCTGTGCGCGCAAAGGCTCCAGGTAGCGTTCGTATTCCCGTAGATAGCGGGCATGTTTCCGGTTGGCGTCGGTGCCGTAATAACGGTCGGCGAGGCGATCCAAAGGTTTGTCATCCAGTGCTGTGTCCATGCCGCAATTCTAACCGCGCGCATAACGTCATCGCAAGTGGAAGCTTTTAAGCCATCCGGCCGCAATTTTCTTTGGAGATCTATCATGGCTGCGTCATCTTACGACACCGCGCTGGCGCGTTTGCTGGTGCACGAGGGCGGTTACACCAATCATCCGGCCGATCCCGGCGGGTCGACTAATTTCGGCATCACGATCTACGACTATCGCAAATACGTGAAGTC
Source organism: Betaproteobacteria bacterium (assembly GCA_003153335.1). Taxonomy (GTDB): domain Bacteria; phylum Pseudomonadota; class Gammaproteobacteria; order Burkholderiales; family Casimicrobiaceae; genus PALSA-1005. Next base: position 392 of record PLYG01000031.1, read on the forward strand.
GGATGCCACGGCCGCCGATGTCAAGGCGATGCGGCTCGATGAAGCCAAAACAATCTACAAGGCAAAATACTGGGCTGTCCAGCGCTGTGACGAGCTGCCGGTCGGCGTCGACTACGCCATCTTCGATTTCGGCGTGAATTCAGGCATCGATGGATAGCGATTTCAAGCGCCCTACTGCAAGTATCGCCAGCCGCTGCACCCGCGTCAACCGCGCGTTCGCATGGTCAAATGCCCGAAAGTCCCGCTCTCGGGCGGCGCATCGGGCTGCCGTGGCCTGCCTTGCTCGCCGCAGCACCCAACACCCGCGCCGCGGACGCCAGCGGACCCCGCCTGACCCAACAGGAGCTGGTCGCCAGGCCAGGCGCTGATCGAAGTCGATCTCCGCTGGTGGTTGGGCGGCCAGCGCCCAGTGCGGGTCGTTCCCCGCCGGTGGCGCCGCCGCTGCGGCCTCCTACGACATTGTCCGCAATGGAGCAAAGCGACTGACCGGAGTGGGTCGCTATGTAGAGATGTGCATAGCGACCCAGATGCGCAGATCGCAACTATGCGCAGATCAGGATCACTGCGGTCACGCCGACAAGGAATGACGCGGCGACAGCCCAGATGCGATTGACAGGACCTTGGCATAGTTTTCGTGCACGCGAGGACTTGAGGTGTAGCCAGCGATCACCGAAGCTGAGCGTTGCCATGGACACCTGTACATTGTGCTATCGCATTCGCAAGTACGACGGGCTTGCGCGAACGCAAGGATAAGTGAGCTCCTCGAAGCGTCGAGGTTGACCAGTTGTCTCGTCACGACGTTGGTCCGCAAAGCCAGCGTAGATGCTCCCGCTGCTGGCAAGGTGCCGCACGAAGACACGAAACAACGGAAACTATGCAAAGAGGTCGCGGTGCCTTGGCGGGCTTCCACATAGGAAGAATTGCGCGGGCGCGGATTGGCCCCTGTGCATAGTTGCGATCTGCGCATAGGGGCCGGTTCCTGCCCAAAATTTTCTCCCGTTAGCAGCCGTTCCGGCGAGCGTCTGCTTTCCGGGCGAGCGACAAGCCGTTGTCGGCCCAAATCACACGCCCGCATGGCGGCCATTTGTGGCATTGGGTCGGCGCGCTTGCGACTGACTGCGTTCGATTGTATCGGCTGCCGCTAAAATACGCGTATGCTATCTCTCCCTTTCAACTTCCAGGATTTCCCATGACCATTTCCATGTATCAGGCGAGCGTCCCGCGCTTCGTCAACATCCTCGGCAACCTGTCAAACATCCTCGACAAGGCGCAGGCCCATGCCGACGCCAAAAAACTCGACCCTGCCACGCTGACTACCTATCGCCTGTTCCCTGACATGCTGCCCATGACCACGCAGGNNGCAGGTGCAGATCGCCTGCGATACAGCCAAGGGCGTGGTGGCGCGCCTGGCCGGGGTGGAGATCCCCGCGTACGAGGACAACGAGAAGACGCTAGCCGACCTGAAGGCGCGTATCGCCAAAACCGTCGCCTTCATCCAGACCGTGAAGCCGGGACAGATCGACGGCACCGAAGACAAGGAAATCGTGATCAAGCGCGGCGACAAGGAAACCCACTACAAAGGCATGCAATTCCTGCTCGGTCATGCACTGCCGAATTTTTATTTTCATGTCACCACCACTTACAACATCCTGCGCCACAACGGCATCGAGATCGGTAAGCGCGACTACCTGGGCAATCCTTAGGCAGCCGCGACGGCGGTGAACTGTGCAGGCCGCTCCAGGTGACGCTCAAGGAAGCTGCGGCCGCTTGGACTATCTCAGCAGCGGTCGTACAGATCCCGCTTCGGCGGGGTTTTGTTGCCTGAGCAACCGGATCGAGCGGTCCGCGAAGGTCCGCCATTAGCCGGACTCTGCCGACCGGCACGGTCTTTTGCAGAGTCAACTGATGAGGCGCATCTCATACATGGGCAGGAGCCGGCCCGTTGCAGTCACTCACTCCGCGCACGCGGACAGTCGGCTAAACGCGTCCACTGTAATGGACAAGGCTCTGTGTTGCGTCCATTCGGTGGATAATTCAAGGATGGCTAATTTCTAGGGGCGTCATGATGAACACCAAAAAATATATTTTTGCATTCGAAGAGGGCGACGGCAAGAACAAGATCCTGCTAGGCGGCAAGGGCGCCGGCCTGTGCGAGATGACGCAGATCGGCCTGAATGTGCCCCCGGGTTTTACCATAACCACCGAAGCCTGCCTGGCCTATCTCGAGACCAATCATCTGCCGGACGGTCTGATGGACGATATCAAGGTGCACATGACGGCGCTGGAGAAGAAAACTGGCAAGGGCTTCGGCAGTGCCGAGAACCCGTTGCTGATTTCCGTGCGCTCCGGTTCGGCCATGTCCATGCCCGGGATGATGGATACCATACTCAATCTCGGCCTCAACGAATCATCGTTGCAGGGCTTGATCAAGCAGACCTCGAATCCGCGTTTTGCCTACGACGCCTACCGCCGCTTCATTCAGCTTTTCGGCAAGATCGCGCTGGGCATCGGTGAGGAGCATTTCGACGAAAAAATGGTGGCGCTCAAGCGCAAGTACGACGCGCGCCTGGACCTGGACCTTTCCACCGAACAGATGAAGGAGCTTGCAGGCGAGTTCCTGGATATCGTCAAGCGCCGTACCGGCAAGCCATTTCCGCAAGATCCTTACGAGCAGCTCGAAATCTCGGTGGGCGCGGTGTTTCGTTCCTGGATGGGCAAGCGTGCGGTGGATTACCGCAAGCAGTTCAAGATCACCAAGGAGTTGGCCAATGGCACCGCGGTTAGCGTCTGCACGATGGTGTTCGGCAACATGGGCAGCGATTCGGGCACCGGCGTGGGATTCACCCGCAATCCCGGCACCGGCGAGAACGTGATCTACGGCGAATACCTGGTCAATGCCCAGGGCGAAGATGTGGTGGCAGGCATTCGCACGCCCAAGCCGATCGCGGAAATGGAACAGGAGATGCCGGAGATCTACCGCCAGTTGATGGAGCTGCACAACCGCCTGGAGTCGCATTACCACGAAGTGCAGGATTTTGAATTCACCATCGAAATCGGCACGCTCTACTGCCTGCAGACCCGCAACGGCAAAATGAACGCCAGAGGCTTGGTTCGCAGCTCAGTGGAGATGTTCCACGAAGGATTGATTTCCAAGGAGCGCGCATTGCTGCGCATCGAGCCGCCCATGCTGGAGCAGCTTTTGGTGCCGCAGCTTTCGCCCAATTTCCACGGCAAATCCCTGGCGCAAGGCCTGCCTGCTTCGCCCGGTGCAGCTTCCGGCAAAATCGTATTCGACGCCAATACCGCCGAGGCGCGCGGCAACGCAGGCGAAAAAGTGATCCTGGTGCGCGAGGAGACCAAGCCGGA
>PLYG01000031.1:3852-3975 GCA_003153335.1 Betaproteobacteria bacterium
TGCTCGCCTGGGCGGACGAGGTGGCCCGCATGCGAGTGATGGCAAACGCCGACACCCCGGAGGATGCGACACGCGCGCGTGGATTTGGCGCTGCGGGGATCGGCCTGGTCCGCACCGAGCGCA
>PLYG01000571.1 GCA_003153335.1 Betaproteobacteria bacterium
ACCAAACCTGACGCCGAGTTCTAGCAGCCGCAACGGCTGTGCGCGCAAAGGCTCCAGGTAGCGTTCGTATTCTCGTAGATAGCGGGCATGTTTCCGGTTGGCGTCGGTGCCGTAATAACGGTCGGCGAGTCGATCCAAAGGTTTGTCATCCAGTGCTGTGTCCATGCCGCAATTCTAACCGCGCGCATAACGTCATCACAAGTGGAAGCTTTTAAGCCATCCGGCCGCAATTTTCTTTGGAGATCTATCATGGCTGCGTCATCTTACGACACCGCGCTGGCGCGTTTGCTGGTGCACGAGGGCGGTTACACCAATCATCCGGCCGATCCCGGCGGGTCGACTAATTTCGGCATCACGATCTACGACTATCGCAAATACGTGAAGTCGGATGCCACGGCCGCCGATGTCAAGGCGATGCGGCTCGATGAAGCCAAAACAATCTACAAGGCAAAATACAGGGCTGCCCAGCGCTGTGACGAGCTGCCGGTCGGCGTCGACTACGCCATCTTCGATTTCGGCGTGAATTCCGGCATCGATGGATAGCGATTTCAAGCGCCCTACGCCAAGTATCGCCAGCCGCTGCACCCGCGTCAACCGCGCGTTCGCATGGTCAAATACCCGCAAGTTTCGCGCTTGGGCCGCGCAGCGGGCGGCCGTGGTCAGGCGTGCTCGCCCCAGATCCAAAAACCTGCGCCGCGGCGCAGCAAAGACGCAAGGGCGCCCGGCCCGAGCCAGCAGGAACTGGTCACCAGGTCAGGCGCTGATCGAAGTCGATCGCCGGTAGTGGTTGGGCGGTCTGTTCCCAATGCGGAGCGTTGCACGCCGGTGGCGCCGCCGCGACGGCCGCCCACAGCGGTGGTCCGCGCGCCGGGGCGAAGCGCGGTGGCCGGGTCGGTTCGCCGCGGTGTTCGAGAATCTGCCGCACGCTGCTCGGCTCGGTGATGAAGGCGATGATCCGCATCTCGGCGTGACAGAAGGGACAGGTCAGCGGGAAGACTGCATAGATGCGCGGCAGCAGCAAGCTAGGTAACTATAATGGCATCCTGACCTCAGGACTCCGCGACAAGATCGGACCTGGGGCACAAACTTCGAAACCGGAAGGAGACAACGTCATGAACGAAGGACATACGCGCAGCATCGCCTGGCGCCACACATTGACAGTTGCACTGGCGCTGGCCGCAGCATGCGCAAGCGCGCAGGCCCAGCAGCGCAACCTCACTTGGTCCGCCGGGCAGGCGAGCGGCGGGTGGTATGCGCAGGCAAGCGGCTTCGCCGAGCTGGTCAAGATCAGGGATCCGCACTTCAACATCAAGACCGTTCCAGGCGCTGCCTACGGGAACATGACCAAGCTCCAGCAGGGAGAAACCGATCTCGCCTGGAGCCTGCCTCCGGTCATTGCCGCTGCCTACAACGGCGGGGAGCCATACAAGGATAAGCAGTCAGACATCCGGCTTGTTATGACCGGGCTAGGTTTCGTGCATACCCAGTTCTGCGTGGCGGCCGACTCGCCGGTCAACTCCGTCCGCGAAATCTTCGAGAAGAAGATGCCGCTCAGGATCGGCACCGCGCACCCGGGTGGCTCCGACGAATGGGAGCTCCGGAAAATTTTCGAGTTCTACAAGACAACTTATGCCGATCTTCAGAATCGCGGCGGCAAGATCGTCTTCGGTTCGTTTACCGATATGTCGAGCCAATATCGCGCTCGCAACATCGAGGCCTTCATCCTGAATAACGCAGTGCCCAGCACCGACATCGAGCAAGCGTCGCGTGAGCGCGCGATGCGGATCTTGCCGATGGACGAGCAGCTTCTGAAGTATCTGGGCGGCTTCGGCTTGGTGCGCGCTGTCGTTCCCGGCGGAAGCTACAAGGATGTCGTCAACAACAACCTCGACATCCTCACCGCCGCCATGGCGAACACTATTGTCACGAGCGAGAAGGTCCCCGCCGAAGCGATCTACGACTTTACCAAAATACTCCTCGGGAACCTTGACGCATTGCGCAAGATCCACCCTGCGTTCAAAGACTTCGACCCGAGAGACGCGGTAAAGCTGGCGAACGTGCCGCTCCATCCTGGCGCCGAAAAGGCGTACAGAGAGGCGGGTTTGATCAAGTAGGAACTGCCCCGGCTAAGCCAACTGCTGCAGCGCAGTGCTCACTGGGGCTGAATATTGAGCTGCTTCGCCAGCGCGCTGAAGCGCTCGACGTCCTTTTGTATCGCCGCGGCAAATTGCTCGGGCGTATCGCCAACCGGCTCCAAGCTGCGCGCCGCGAATTCCTTCCTGCCTTCGACGCTATGCACGTACTTGCCGGTCTCGGTCTGGATACGCTCGACGATCTCTCTGAAGGATAGCCAATTCAAAGGCCCTACCCCGAGTATCCCTGACCGCTTAACTCCGGTCAATGACCGCTTAACCTCGGTCAATGCCAATGTTCACCTTCCACTCCTCGAAAAAATCCGCGCTTCGCCGCTCCCCTGCGCGTAACGGCCAGGCTTGGTCAAGTCCAGACCCAAAATTCCCCACTGGTTGCGCCGACCACCCAAGCGTACCCAGCGCGCGGCAGAAGTTGCGCCGCACCAGGTGATACGTTGATCGAATTCGACAGCCGGTGCAGTGGGGGCGGTGTGGTCCCATGCCGGATCGTTGGGCGATGTCGAGCTCGGCGTCGTGTTGGTGCAAATGTTCGAGGGCGAACGGCGGGCGGGCGCAATAACGCAGCAGCCGTTCCCGCCCCGCCCGGTCGGCGCCCGCGCTGCGCACCGAGGCGTCGAGCGCGAAGCCGCCGCCGTGCGCCCAGCCGCCCATCTGGTTACCAGCGCGCTGATCGAGCAGACCGTGGCGGATGAAGGCGCGCAGCACCCGCTGGCGCACTTGGGCTTGCACCGTGGTCACAGCGGCCGCAGCCAGCCCGGAGGCTGCATGAAACACCACCCCCGCCGCCGCGTCCACGGCGTAGCCAGCCGCGAAGACCCCATCGATGATGCAGCAGTGGAAGTGGAAGTGCGTGTTCAGCGCCGAGCCGAAGCGATGGATGAAGACCACCGCGCCCAGGCGGGCCGCGGCACTGCTGCCGGGACTGTGCTCACGCAGACAGCGCTCGATCGCGCGCAGCAAGATGCGCACGACCACGCCCTGCAGCACTGCATCGTCGTGCAGGAAATAGCGCAGCCGCTTCGGTACCGCGAGAACCCACTGCCGCAGCGGCAGCGGCGGCAACACGTGATCGCTCAGATGCGCCGCGGTCTCGACCATGCGCCGGGCGTTGCATGACGGGCATACGGCGCGGCCTTGGCACGAAAAGGCAACCAAGAAGTCGTGCCCGCACGCTTTGCAGAAGGCCCTGGCAAAACCACAACTGAGGACGCCGCATTCGAGATAACGGCGAAATGCTTGCTCGACGTAGGCCGGCGGTGCCGTCTCGTCGGACCCGGCCGCAAGGGCCAGCCAAGTCGCGCAGTGCGCCTGGACGGTGCGCTACCACAACGTGTGTTCGGGACGGCGGCGCTGATAACACCGGGTGCCGGAGGGCGCCGGTTGGACTGCGGCAGACAGGGGACCACCCGCGTGCTCGGGTAACCAGGATGGGCGAGGGCATAGCTGTACCGCAGAACGGCACACTCGGCGCACTCTGGCGACCGATCCCATCCGAGCAGGCGGGGTTCATGGCCCGCTCGTCCATGATGTTGTTCAGTGCATCACCATGACGATCGGAATCCGGACCGGCTTGTCGGACCGCACTGCGCGCTGCTGCGACCGGCGGCGCTGCCACAGCGCGATGAGCACCGAGGCCACCGACAAGCCGAGCATGGCCCCGGAAATCGGCCGCGTCAGGAACAGCCACACGTCATCGTCGGTCATGAGCGCGCGCACCAGGTTGATCTCGATCTGATCGCCGAGGATCAGGCCGAGAATCAGCGGCGCCAGCGGAAAGCGGAACTTCACCAGCGCGTAGCCGACCAAGCCGAACAGCAGCAGCACGTAGACGTCGTCCATGGGGCAAGCCGGCTGAGTTGTTCGGCGCGCCGAAATCCGAGCGGCTGCGCCAGTTTCTCTCCAGCCACCTGCGGGCGTGAAATGCTTGACGTCCACAGATGTCCGGCGAAGGCCGAACCAGGCGGCAGGCGGAAGGCCGTTACCGGCGGCGACGCTTCAGAATCGTGAGTGCCGCCACGGCAAAGAGCAACGCAAGAAGTGCGGCCAGCGGGAGTTGCAAAACGGGAACTGGTATGGGTGGTGGGAGAGCCGGGGCCGGTACGGCGGCGAACTTGCCGAACAAACCGTGATCCTCGACGGCGCCCGAACCCGGTATCCCGGCCGTGAAAAACAACTCGCTGGTGAGGCCTCCGGATCCGCCATTGCCAAACAGCAGAGCCCAGAGGCCCTGGACCACGACCGGGTTGCCCGCAGGGTTGTTCATCGAACTGATAAAGTCTCCGGTCACAGGATTGAATCCGTTAATCTTGCCATCGCCGAAATTTCCCACCAACATTGCACCGCTCAGGTCGCCGAACACCGCGGGGGCCTGCGCCAGTCCCCACGGGGAGTTCAACACGCCGGTGCTTGCGAACCGCCCCAGGAAGACGCCGTCGGGAGTGAACCTGTTCACATAGCCATTGCCAGGGCCGGGCACGTCGTCATGTTTGGGCACGTTCTGCAGGGCATAGGTCACGAACAGAACGCCGCCGACGTTCTGGATGCCGAACGGGGCAAAGCCCGCGGGAAGCAGTGGGTCGGTGAAGGTGCCTGCGAGGGTGACCGGGCTGAACGTGCTGTCGTACACCTCGACGGTGCCGGCGAAGAAGTTCGTGGCGTAAATAAAATTACCGGTGCCATTGTTGCCGATCGCCAGGCCCTTGTAGACCGCGCCGGCGCCGGAGTTGTCGACCTTGAGAACGGCACTCGTTCCGGAATTCCATCCCGATATCGTTCCGTCTTCCGTCGCAAAAATGAAATGCGCCGCGGTGCCGACACCGGCGACGGTGAAGTCGGTGGCGCTGCCGTTGAAGACGATTCCCGTTGGCGCCGACGGCCCATTGCCGCTCGGCGGCGGAATGGTGACTACCGGGGCTTGCGCGACGCCGCTGCCGTCGTACAGCGTAGAGACGCCGCTGTGGTTGTCGCTGACCCAAATGGGGCTTGTCGCGGCGGAAGCCATGCCCCAAGGATTTATCAGGTTGGGATCGGTATGAGCGGCCAATCCGATAATGTCCGAGACCAGATCGGTCTCGGTATATCCGGTGCCGGCACTGGCAGGATTCGCCGCCCAGAGCGCGCTCCAGAGAAACGCAGCCGCGAGAAGCAAGACGTGTCTTGAACGCATGATCTTTCCCCTTTTGTGAACAGCGAATACAGTCAATATAGCGGTTCCGTGAAGCCGGACACAAGGCGCGTATTCCAGTGCTGTCGTACCCATGAAAAGTTCCGGGCAGGGTTTATCATTGCTTCAAGTGGACCCGGCGCACCGGGTCCTCTGGATCCCTCTTCGTTCACGAAAAATTCCATATCCTGACCCATGGCCGAATCACCGCTCGACCCAGGCCTTGCCGCCTACTACGCCCGCCTCAACGAAGGATAGCCATTTCAAAGAAGGATAGCCATTTCAAAGACCCTCATTCAAGTATCGGCGGGCGCTGCACCCGTGTCAACCGTGCATTGCCATCGTCGCGCACCCGAGAAAATGCCGCGCTTGCGCAATGGCGAGTTTTCCTGCCTCCGCTTCACCACTGTTTCGCGGTAAACGCGGCAGCGGCGAAACTCGAACTATCGGTTCGTTTTTTGAGGCGGCAACGGCACGTAAACTAGTTGGATGTTTTGTGGGTCCGGTTGACCTTGCCGAACATCACAGCAAACACCTCAAAGCGAAGCTACGTGGCAGGGTAAAGAGTTCTCGTTGACACTGGGCCGCTGGTCGCGCTGATGAACAAGCGCGATCGGCATCATCAGCGATTCGTCGGCATCGTAGCATGGCTATGCTACACCAGCCTGATGGCTAGACCGCTTAGACCGGAGTTTGCTGGAGCGCTTCACCATGTCATGGCCCGCGGTGATCGTCGCGAGCCGATCAATGAATATGAACGAGGTTTCGCTTGACATCCGTCATTTGTATCATTTAGAGTTCACCGGTCTTGCACAACCGCCGTGACAAAACCGCGCCGATAGTTGCCGCGCGGGCACGGCGGTTAACAAAAACAGCGGGTTGTGGAATGTTCGCGCTGTCCAACAGGTTTGTCGCTGGACGACTCAGGGGGGAAAGATGCCGAGCCATGCACGGGAACGAGTCGTGTCCACGCGCCGCATGTCGGTGGTCGTGTGGCTGCTGGTCGTGCTGCTGTCTTGCATCGGCACGCCCGCAGGGGCCGATCAGGTGATCGCGGCCGGGGGCCTGGTTTCGCTGGGCGGTGGTCGAATCGATCTGGCCTGTACTGACCTCATCGTCGGCGGTACCTTGAATGTCGATC
>PLYG01000253.1 GCA_003153335.1 Betaproteobacteria bacterium
GTCAACAACGCGGGCATAACCCGCGACACGCTGCTGCTACGGATGAAGGATGAAGACTGGGATGCGGTGCTGGACACCAATCTCAAAGCAGTCTATCGCCTGTCCAAGGCGGTGCTGCGCGGGATGATGAAAGCGCGCTTCGGGCGCATCATCAACGTCGGCTCGGTCGTGGGCAGCACCGGCAATCCCGGACAAGTCAACTACGTCGCCGCCAAGGCCGGATTGGCCGGTTTTACCAAGGCGCTGGCGCAGGAAGTCGGGAGCCGCAACATCACCGTCAACTGCGTGGCGCCGGGTTTCATCGACACCGACATGACCCGGGTGCTGGCCGAGGAACAAAAGGCCAAGCTGCTCGAGCGCATCCCGCTGGGCCGGCTTGGTGCGCCCGAGGACATCGCGGAAGCGGTCGCGTATCTGGCCTCCGATCGCGCAGCGTATGTCACGGGCACGACGTTGCACGTCAACGGCGGGCTGTACATGAATTGAACTTGGAGTTGTCGCGCTTCCATTTTTTCCGGGCTGGCCGTTGGGTGAGGCACGCGCAGTCTGGTAACATAGGCGGGCTTTTTTACAGCCCCTCAGAGGGCAGGAGAATATTGAATGGATAACATCGAACAACGTGTCAAGAAAATCGTCGCCGAACAGCTGGGCGTGAACGAGACGGAGATCAAGCATGAGTCATCGTTCGTCGATGATCTTGGCGCCGATTCGCTTGATACAGTGGAACTGGTCATGGCGCTGGAGGAAGAGTTCGGTACCGAAATTCCGGACGAAGACGCGGAAAAAATCACCACCGTGCAGCAAGCCATCGACTACGTTTCTACGCATAACAGCAAAGCGTAGCAACCCGGGCGGCCCGTGGTCTGAAGCCGCTGTCTCCTATCGCAAAGAGTCCATCGTGAGCCACCGCCGCGTCGTCATCACCGGACTGGGCATTATCAGTCCGGTCGGCAATACTGTCGCCGAGGCATGGGCGAACATTCTTGCCGGCAAATCAGGCATCACCCGCGTGACGCGTTTCGACGCATCGGCGTTTACGACGCAGATTGCCGGCGAGGTCAAGAACTTCGACGTCGCCGCCTACTTGTCGCCTAAGGAAGCACGGCGGATGGACACCTTCATCCACTATGGCGTGGCTGCGGGTATCCAGGCGGTGCGCGACGCCGGGATCGAAGCCGCGATGGCCGCCAACCCGGTCCTGGGTGAGCGGATCGGCGTGTGCATAGGGTCGGGTATCGGCGGCTTGCCGCTGATCGAGGAAACCCATATCGCCTATCTTGCCGGCGGGCCGCGCAAGATTTCGCCGTTCTTCGTTCCGGGAACGATCATCAACATGATCTCCGGCTTGTTGTCCATCCAGTTCGGACTCAAGGGGCCGAATTTCGCTACGGTGAGCGCCTGCGCAACGGCGAATCACTCCATCGGCGAATCGCAGCGGCTGATCGAGTACGGGGACGCTGACATCATGATTGCGGGCGGCGCGGAGTGCACGGTGAGTCCGCTGGGCCTGGGCAGCTTTACCGCGCCCAAGGCGCTGTCTACGCGCAACAATGATCCGGAGCGCGCCAGCCGCCCCTGGGATGTGGGGCGCGATGGCTTTGTCCTGGGCGAAGGCGCAGGCGTGATCGTGCTGGAAGAATACGAGCACGCCAAGGCGCGCGGTGCCAGGATTTACGCCGAGCTGGCCGGCTATGGGATGAGTGCCGACGCGTTTCACATGACCGCGCCGGCTGAGGACGGCAATGGTGCGGCGCGCAGCATGCTCGCAGCGCTGAAAAACGGCAAGTGTGCAGTTACCGAAGTCGATTACATCAATGCCCACGGCACGTCGACGCCGCTGGGCGACATCGCCGAAACCACCGCGGTCAAGCGCGCCTTCGGCGATCATGCGAAAAAGCTTGCGGTCAGTTCGACCAAGTCGATGACCGGGCATTTGCTGGGCGCGGCCGGTGGCATTGAAGCGGTCTTCACGACCATGGCCATGGTCGATCAGGTGGCGCCGCCGACCATTAACTTGGTCGAGCAGGACCCGCAATGCGATCTCGATTATGTGCCCCTCGTAGCGCGGCCGATGAAGATCGATGTAGCGCTGTCCAATGCGTTCGGGTTCGGCGGAACAAACAGCACGCTGGTCTTCAGGCGGGTCTGATGCCCGGCTTCAGGCCGGCGCGTGAACCTCTGGTTGCGAATCCGCTCCGGCAAATGAATGGTCCGCATGGTGCGGAGCGGCGCGATGCGCGCGAAATAGCTTCGATTGGCGCAGTTTACTCATGGCACTGATAGTTCAAAAATACGGCGGCACTTCGGTCGGCACGGTTGACCGGATCAAGAATGTCGCGCGGCGTGTGGCGCGGCACAAGGCGCAAGGTCACCAACTGGTGGTGGTCGTCTCCGCAATGAGCGGGGAAACCAACCGGCTGCTGGGCCTGGCCCGCGAAATCACGCCGGAGCCCGATCCGCGCGAACTCGACGTTGTTGCCGCGACCGGCGAGCAAGTGACGATCGGACTGCTCGCGATTGCCTTGCATGAGATCGGGGTCAAGGCCAAGAGCTACACCGGCGGCCAGGTGCGCATCCTGACCGACAGCGCATTCACCAAGGCGCGCATCCTGGCGATCGACG
>PLYG01000297.1 GCA_003153335.1 Betaproteobacteria bacterium
CCGGGCTGACGGGAAAATGCATGGCATCGCAAATGCGGACGTCGGCGCCGATTTTTCCGGTACGCCCGTCTTCGAACTTGACCATGGTCTCGATGTACTGCGACATTTTTCCCGCGTACAGCGCATCGATCAGCACGCGGTACTTTTCCTCGACAAAGCCCCGGCGCACCTTGCGCGTGCGGGTCAATTCGTCGTCGTCCGGATCGAGTTCCTTGTGCAGTACCAGGAAGCGATGGACCTGGGAGTCGGCGACCATGGGGTCGGCGGCGAGCTCGGCGTTAACTTGTTCGACGCAGGTCTTGATCAGATTGTAGACTTCCGGCTTGGCGGCCAGATCANNTGAGCTTGTTCTCGATGTAGTTGGGGGCGTAGACGGCGCCGCCGGCCAGCTTGCCCACATCCTTCGCGCGGTCGATGATCTTGAGATGGCCGTCCGCATCGAAAAACCCGGCGTCTCCGGTGTGAAAGTAGCCTTCCGCATCGATGGATTCGGCAGTGGCGTCCGGGCGCTTGTAATAGCCCTTGAGCATCGCCGCGCTACGGACCAGGACCTCGCCGTTATCGGCGATCTTCACTTCGACACCCGGCGCCGGCAAGCCGACCGTGTCGAGCTTGATCTGGCCGTCCGGCTGCAGGCACACGTAGGCGCAGGTTTCGGTCGCGCCATAGAGCTGCTTCAGGTTGATGCCGATGGAACGATAAAAGCGAAACAGATCCGGGCCGATGGCAGCCCCCGCCGTGTACGCGACCCGGACGCGGCTCATTCCCAGCACATTGCGCAGCGGCCCGTACACCAGAAGATTGCCCAGGCCGTACAGGATCCGGTCGGCGAGCGGCACGCCGGGCTTGCGATCCAGGATGTCGGCCCCGACGCGGCGCGCCACGCCCATGAAGTAATGAAAGAGCGCCTGCTTCGGCTTGCTCGCGTCTTCCATCCGTATCATAACTTGCGTGAGCAGGTTTTCGAACACGCGCGGCGGCGCAAAGTAATATGTCGGCCCGATTTCGCGCAAGTCGATCATCACCGTATCGCCGGACTCCGGGCAATTGATGGTGAATCCCGCCGCCAGCGCCTGGGCGTACGAAAACAGGTTGTCGCCCACCCAGGCCATCGGCAAGTACGACAGCACTTCGTCTTCAGGAACGAGCTTGTCGAAATCGCGGCCGCCGCGCGCGGCGGCCAGCAGCGATGCGTGCGTCTGGCATACGCCCTTGGGTTTGCCGGTGGTGCCCGAGGTGTAGAGCATGACGGCAATGTCATCGGACTTGCCCGCGGCGACGCTCTGTTCGTAAAAGCCCGGATTCTGCCGGTCGAATTCGCGGCCGATTTCCAGCAGCCGGTCCAGCGGCATCAGCCGGTCATGCGGATAGTTCCGTAGCCCGCGCGGGTCATCATAGTAAATGTGCGTGAGCTGCGGCGTGCGCTCCATGGTCTCGAGCAGCTTGTCGACCTGTTCTTGATCTTCGACAATCGCATATTCGATTTCGGCGTTCTCCAGCACGAATACCATTTCCTGCGCCACCGCATCCTGATAGAGCGGAACCGGAACGCCGCCGAGCGCCTGGGCCGCCGCGAATGCCCAGTACAGGCGCGGTCGGTTGTCACCGATGATGGCCAGATTCATCCCGCGTTTGAAGCCAAGCTCCGCCAGGCCGCACGCCATCGCGCGGACTTCGGCGGCCTCCTGGCCCCAACTCCAGGTCTGCCAGATACCCAGGTCCTTTTCGCGCACGGCAGGCCGATTGCCGCGGACGGCGGCGTGATGCAGCAGCAGCCGCGGAAACGTGTCCCCTGGTTCTCCGCCATCCATGCCCATGATCTCCTCTTGTAACCCGCTGGTTTGCGGCCCGACAGCCGACACCATCGCGCAGCGGCGCTCTCTGGCGTGTCTGCGATGTGATAATACACTCTGGCGGTCCCTGAAAAAGACGGGCTGCGAAAGTAAACTGAGAAGGAGGAGGTCGTCATTCATGCCGGCTGAGCATAGTCACAGTCGCCCGCCGAAGCTGTCATTCAGCCGACAATCCGCAGATTTCGCCCTCGATCGGCGGAATCTCGTCGCCACGTCGATCTGGGGGTGGTCCCTTATGCCGGAGGAAATCGAACGGGCGGCCGGCGCGATCGTCGAGCGCGCGGTCGAGGCCGGAGGCTATGTGTGCCGCAAGGGCGATGCCATCACCCACTGGATGGGCGTCATTGATGGACTGCTCAAGATGTCCGGCGCCTCGCCGGCAGGCAAGACCGTCACCTTTGCCGGCATTGCGCCGGGCGGCTGGTTCGGCGAAGGGTCGCTGCTCAAGGACAAGTTCTGGAAGTACGACGCGATCGCGATACGCCAGAGCCGCGTCGCCTGTCTGCCCAAATCTGAATTCATGCGCCTGCTGGAAACCAGCATCCCATTCAACCGGTTTCTGCTGGAACAGCTGAACGAGCGCCTGGCGCACTTCATCGGCCTGATCGAATTCGATCGCCTGCTCGACCCGGACGCGCGCGTCGCGCGCTGCATCGCATCGCTGTTCAATCCGCGCCTCTATCCCGGCGTACGAGCCAGTTTGGCGCTATCGCAGGAAGAAATTGGTTATCTGTGTGCGCTGTCGCGCCAGCGCGTCAATCAGGCGCTGCAAGTACTGGTGGAGGCGCGCCTGGTCGCGCTCGAATATGGCAGGATCACCGTGCTCGATCTCGAGGGGTTGCGCCGTTTCGACCTGTAATCCAGTGTTCCAGCCGCAGGAACGCAGGCGGCGCGTTGCCGCCGGGCGCGCTGACGACCGGGTCCATCATTGCCCAGTAAAGTTTGGCTTCCGCTTTTCCAGAAAGGCCGCCATTCCTTCTCGTTTGTCGCCGGTGGCGCAGAGCACGGCGAAGTTGTCGGCTTCCAGCCGCAATGCGTTTTCCAGGTCCAGATCCTGGCCGTGCTGGATCAGGTGCTTGGTCAGCCCGACGGCGACTGGACCCCTGGCGGCGATGGCCCGCGCCAGTTCCAGTCCCTTTTCCATCAGTCCGGCCGCCGGGACGACATGGTTGACCAGGCCGATCCGCAATGCTTCGGGAGCCTTGATGGCGCGCCCGGCAACGCACATCTCCAGCGCCATCGCACGGCCGACCAGGCGCGGCAGGCGTTGCGTGCCGCCAAATCCGGGGCAGATCCCCAGGCTGACTTCGGGCTGTCCGAACTGCGCGTTCTCCGCAGCGACGATCCAGTCGCAGGCGAGCGCGAGTTCGCAACCACCCCCCAGCGCGTAGCCGTTGACCAGCGCAATGGCCGGGAACGGCGCGGCTTCGAGCCCGCGCATCAGCCCGAGCGCCGCCAGCGAAAACGCCCGCCCTTCCAGCGGGGACATCGCGCTCATTGCCGCGATGTCTGCGCCGGCGACAAACGCTTTGTCGCCGGCGCCCGTGACCAGCAGTGCGCGGACGCCGGCGTCTGCCTGCAGTGACGCGAGGGCGCTGGTCAGTTCGGCGATGACCCGCGGCGAAAGCGCATTGAGCGCTTGCGGGCGATTGATCGTGAGCAGATAGATGCCGGGTTCGCGTTGTTCCAGCAGCAGCGTTTCGAAGTTCATGTGGGTTCCTTCCGTGATTGATGTATACGCGGTGGTTACGTCCGGCCGCGTGCGCGATGGATGGAGACAGCGGCGCCGGACAGTGCGAGGGCCAGCAACAGCAGGATTCCCCATTCGCCCCAGCGCACGTACGGCGTGGCGCCGGTGCGCCCCTGGACAACGCCCGTCAACGTGTCCGTGGTGAATGGCGCCAGCCGGGCCAGACTTCGTCCGTCGGTTCCGATGATGCCGGTAATGCCGGTATTGTTGGCGCGCAACATCATGCGCCCGGATTCCAGTGAACGCATTTGCGCGATCTGCCAGTGCTGCTCCGCGGCGACGCTCTCGCCGAACCAGGCGTCGTTGCTCACATTGACCAGCAGTGTTGCCGCAGGCAGTTGCCCCCGCATTTCGCGGCCGAATGCGTCTTCGTAACAAATGCTCAAGGCTAGCCGCTGCCCGGCCACCGACAGCGGAGCCGGGTCGCGCGGACCCGGGGCGAAGTCGGCCATGGGCATGTGCAGCACGTCGAGCACCCACCCGAACACAAAGCGCAGCGGCAGGTATTCNNGAACGGAACCAGATGCTGTTTGCGGTAGGCCTGCGGGGGCGACATGCCGGTGCTCACCACGGTGTTGAAATAGGCGCGCGCCTGCGGATCGGCGACGGCGACCCCGAACAATACGTCGCCGCCGTTTTCCGTCGCGTGCTGTGTGATCAAGGCCAGATAGTCGCGGTCGACCTGATGCAGGAAAGTCGGAAACGCCGTTTCCGGCAGGATGATCAGCCGGGCGTCGGAACGCTCAACCATGGACTTGTACTGATCAAATATGGCAGGCAGCGCGTCGTAGCTGAACTTGCGCTCCTGCGCGACATTGCCCTGGAGCAGCGCTACGGAGAGCGGCGCGCCATACGGCTCCGTCCACTCCCTGGCGCGCAGCAGAGCACCCGCCGCGATCGCGACGGCGATCACCGCGACGGGCAGGTAGACAGGACGCAGCGAAGGCGTCGGCAGGCGCAGTAAAACCAGGCCCAAGGCGCCGGCGCAAATCGCCGTGAGCCAAGTGACGCCATAGCTGCCCAGAACGGCGGCGTAGCCCGCCAGTGGACTGCCGGGCACCTGGCTGTAGCCCAGGCCCAGCCAGGGGAATCCGGTCAGCAGATAACCGCGCATCAACTCGCCCACCGTCCAGCAGGCGGGCATGACCACNNCTCACCAGTGCGAGCATGGTTGTGTGTTCCTCAGCAGCAAACCCGCGCACCAGGCGCAGCGACAGCCATCCGGCGATTGCGGGATAGCAGGCCACCACGGCGCAAAACCCGAAGGTGGCGGTCGCGGTAAGCCCCGCGGGCATGCCACCGAACGTGTGCAGGCTGATATAGACCCACGAGGTGCCGGCCAGGAAAAAACCGAGACCAAACGCGAATCCCAGCACGGCGGCCGCGCGCGGGCTCGCGCTTTGCCGCCACAGCACGAACAGCAGCGCCAGGGTCAGGATGGGCAGCGCGGAAAGATGAAACGGAGCAAAGCCGAATACCGTTGCGGCGCCAAGTGCCAGCGCGGCAAACCAGCGGGCGCTGCCTTCGATCCTGGCGGTCATGCGCCCGCAGGGGAGCGCGTAACTAGAATGACGTGCACCCTGCGGCTGTCGGCGCGCAGGATCTCGAAGTTCAGATTTTGCGCGCTTTCCCGGTCGCCGCGCTTGGGCACGCGCCCAAAGCGCTGCAGCAGCAAACCGCCTATCGTGTCGTACTCGTCGTCGGCAAAGTGCGTGTCGAACTGGGTGTTGAAGTCCGCGATTTCGGTCTGTGCCTTGACTCGCCAGCGGCCGGGCGCTTCTTCGATGATGTTGTCCTCGGTTTCGTCGAAGTCGTATNNCCACGATCGCGATGTGATTGCGGTTGGCGCGGAAATCGCGCAGCAGCACATTCAGCGGTTTCGACTCCGGAATGAACACGGCCGGCCGCAGCATATCGCGCATGTTGAATTCGTCGGGCGCCGCGTAATACTGGAGCAGGTCCTTGGCCAGCA
>PLYG01000559.1 GCA_003153335.1 Betaproteobacteria bacterium
GCGTCGGCACCTCCAATCGCCAGGGTGCCGCGTCCGTCACCCAGTTCGAACTGCTGCCGCAGCCGCCGCAGCAGGAGAACAAGCCGCTGGTGTGGCCTTACTGGCCGACCAAGTTGCGCACTTCCAGTTCGCACGAGGAAGGCTGCGAACGCGACTGGTCCGTGGCGACCAAGCGTTTCGAGGGTGCGAACGGCAAGGTGAAAAAGCTGGTCGCGGCGCGCATCGAGTGGAAGGACGGCAAGATGGTGGAGGTTCCGGGCAGCGAGTTCGAGTTGCCGGCGGACCTGGTGCTGCTCGCGATGGGCTTCCTCGGTCCGGTGCATAAAGGACTGGTCGAAGAACTCGGGCTGGAACAGGATGCGCGCGGCAACGTCAAGGCCGCGACTGAAGGCGCGGGCTGCTACCAGACGTCGAACGCCAAGGTATTCGCCGCCGGTGACATGCGCTACGGCCAATCGCTGGTGGTCCGGGCGATACGCGAAGGGCGCCAGTGCGCGCGCGCGGTGGATGAGTTCCTGATGGGGACGTCCGACCTGCCGCGGTAATCGCGGCAGCGCGCTATTTGCTACGCTGCCAGTGACGCGGGCAGTGGCCTCAGGCCCGCAGCCTGGGGTTTATTTTTCCGGCCCCCGCTAAGAAAGTTCGCTTGGAACCCGCTGCAAAATGAATTTTTGAATCGGGCCGATCGTGAAGAACATGAGGGGGCCTACCCCATCATGTTCAAACAAATCTCGGTGAAGCTCTGCCTAGCGCGTATTGCTGCATACGTTATTGGGCGCGACACCTGCGCCATACGGGCTGGTTTGACCGGGCGGCGCAATGCTGGGGTCGGCGTAGTCAATCGCCAAACCGGGAAGAGAAAAAGTGACCAGCGCAGGCGGGTCGTTGCCCACGACCCCGGTGCGGGCCTCGAGAATCACCTCGGCCCAGGTTGCATGATCCTTGGGATAGGTGAGGACTGCGTTTGCGACGCCGTTCGCGTCGGTAACAGCGCTGGCATTCACGATGGCTGAGCCCCCGGGGTCGAGCTGACCGTTTCCGTTCGTGTCTTCGGCCGGAAAATCGATAATGCCGTTAAAATTGGTATCTTCGTTGGGACAGGTCGTCGGCGTCGCGGCTTTTACCCAGGATACAAACGGGGTTGGCGCTATGTAGAAGCCCTTCTGAAAGCGGCCGGGGCGCAGAGCAAAGCGCACTGTGGTGCCGACCACCGGGTTTCCGGCGGCGTCGGTAACGACGGCGGCATAGGTCTTGGAATAAGTCGGGGCGGGGCTGTTCGACACAACCAGATTGTCGGTACCCAGCCGTACCAACAGCGACTGACCGGCGACGGTCAGGTTCGTGGTGCCGGTTACCGGAGCGATCACCGTGCCATTGATGTCGGTCACGGTCGCTTGGATGGTCACCCCGTTCGACGGGCTGCTGGTCGCGCCTGCCTTGTAGGTCACCGAAGCGCTGCCGGTCACGTCGGTGATCGCTCTCGCCGCAGTAAGCGAGCCGCCGCTAGGATCCGCGGTAATGGTGAAGTTCACTCCTGCATTCTTGACCAGGTTATTCGCCGCGTCGCGGACGAGGACCGAAACCGTCGAGCTATTGGTTGCTTGGGATGCGGAGCCGGTGGTGACCTGGATCGTGCCGGGGACAGCCTGCGTCGTCACGCTGCTCGCGGTCGTCGCGACGAATACGACGTTCAGGGTGGCGGCAGGCGTGCCGCCCGGTCCGGAGGCGGTGATGATGGCCGGTCCGGCGGTAGCGGATGAAACCGTCACCCCCGGTGTGTCGCCTGCGGCGTTGGTGGTCGAAGGGTTGGTGCCACCCGCTGCGCCGCGGCTGGTGGCGAAAGTGACCGTCTTGCCAGCTTGGGCCACCCCGGCGTTCTTCCAGTTGACCGAGGTCGCCGTCGCCGTATTCAGGGGTATGTCTATGCTCGTGGCTGGAGCGACCAGTGTTGGCGTCGTGAACGCGAAGCTGTCGGGGCTAATTGTAAGAGCCTGGGTTGCACCGGCGCCGGCTGCGGTCGCGGTAATCGTGTCATTGCCGGCGTTGGCGGCAGTGACGACGGCGGTGATTTGACCGGAGTTGTTGGTGATGCCCGTGGTAGGCGTCAAAACAATCGTGTTCCCGGTCTTCGAGGTGACGGTCACCGTCATGTTCGGCAGAGCAGTCTGGGTTGAGTCCTTGACGGTGAACGTGAGTGTCGTCGCGGCGCCGAACGCCAGCGAGCTGCTGCCACTGATGGTGACCGTCGTGCCGGTGACATCGACGGTGTTGGTCGCCGTGGCGGCGTCGGCCGTGGCGCCAAGCGTAATCGTGCGGTTCGCCTTATCGCTGCCGATATTGAGTTTCGCGGTGACCAGCCCGTTCAGGTCGGATACCCCGCTGGCGCTAATGTTGTTCACGAACGCTGTGGTATCGGTGCCGGTTGAGAACGTCACGGTTCTACCGCTGACAGCCTGCTTGGTGGCGCTTAGCACCACAGCGGTCAAATCCACTGTGCTCGCACCGGAGGAGGCTAGCTGCGGACTGCTCGCCAGCAATTGAATCGACGCTGCCGGAGTACCGGTCGGCGTGGTGCTTGTCGGAGTCGTTGCCGCCACAGTGCTTGAGGCGGGGGATCCCCCCGCGCCACCGGAGCCGCAGCCTGCGAGTACGGCCAGCGTTGCCGCCAGGAAGAGCGATGCCGAGAATCTTGAAATTTCCCGGCTCGAAAAATTCTGAGTGAAGTAATTCTGCACGCAAGCCTCCCGTTTACGCGATGCGCCCGATCGATATATTCCGCCACTGTCGCAACGGTATAATATTTTTAATATAGGCACAATAAATTAAACCAGATTCACTCTGCGCGCATCGGGTTGCCGCGGACGTCAAGCTACTTCAATTGCCCGAGCTTGCGCTCTACGAACGCCCGCAGATCCGGTGCGAGCGTGTTCGTCGCCAGCGCGCGCTGGTACGCTTCGCGAGCCTCGGGCAAGCGCTTTTCCTCCTCCAGCGATATCGCCAGGCCCGTCAGCCAGCGGCCCGACTCAGGCGAGAGCCGAACTGAGATCTCGTAGTGCGCGATGGCCTCCTTGTGGCGCCCCTGCATCTGCAGCACGGTGCCGACGAAGGCGTGGTAGTCGGGCCGGTCCTTCGCGTACGGCAAAGCGCCATCGAGAGTCACCAGTGCGCCCGCCTTGTCGCCGCCCTCGACCTGCAATCTCGCCAGCAGCATCGCCCAAGCCGTGTTCTCCGGCAGCGCAGCCAGGCCTTCACGAAGAACGCCCTGCGCCTCCGCGCCGCGCCCGCGTCCCATGAGCAGAGAAACGAGTGCCTGGCGCGCCGCGGCGTGCTTCGGATCGAAGCGCAGCGCGCCGGCGTAAGCATCGATCGCCAGCTCGGCACGGCCCTGATTCATCAACTCGACCGCGTTTCGATACTCGGCGGACGCGCGCTCCGGGCGCGACGAAATCCGATCTTGCCGGTCAACCGAAATGCTGCCTTTGGTCGCATCCTGCGCCGGCGCGGCTGCGCGGCCTGCATCCGCGACGGGAGCCGCAGCCGATGCCGCAGCTCGCGCTCGCTTCCCGGTGTCACGCTCCGCAGGCGCCGAAGGTTTTGCATCTGCCGCGGGCACCGGGGTTTTGGGCGCGGATTTCTTCGGCTCGGCGACCGGCGTCGCGGCAGGAGGCCTCTTCGAAATCGACATCGCCGAATCTGTGCGCTCCCTCGGCTTGCGCTCCTGCTTCACTTCACGCGCCGGCGCTTTAGGCGCAATGCTCGCCAAATTCAGCTCCTCCGATAGCAGCAGCAAAAGGCCTTCACGCGCCGGCGCTTTAGGCGTAACACTCGCCTGAGCAACAACCACAGGGGCCTTCGGCGGCGCGGCAGCAACCACGGGCGCTTGTGGTGGCGGAGCCGGTGCCGGGGGCGTCACCACCGGTGCAGCGGGTGCGGCAGCAACCGCCGGTGCCTGCGGTTGCGTACTGGGCGCGGGTGCCTGGGGCTTCGCCACTGGCGCTGGCGGTGCAACAACAACCGCGGAAGCTTGCGCTTGTGGACTCGGTTCGAGCGTTTTTTGCTGTGGAAGAGGTACTGGTGCAGCTACGTCGGCCTTGGCCTGCATTTCGGCCGGCCGCGGCGCCACCTCAGCCAGCGGAACGTTCTGCGGAGTCTTCGCCGACCCATCCGATGATCCGGAACCCGGCCGCAACACTATCCATCCGGCCGCGAGCACCAGCGGAACGATCAGCGCCCACGCGGCGATCTTCCAGCGGCCTCCGCGGCTCGCAGGCTGCAACGCAATCCCGGCAGCGCGGCTGGACCCCTCGACCCGGCCCTGCGCTGCGCCGCGCTTGTCGAGGTCCTGCAACATCTTGTTGATCACGCTCATGGGATCTCGTCAAGGGGAAATCCGGGCTTCAGAAACTTGAATCGTGGGTCTGCGGCAGCGTCACTATTTGCCCCACTGATAGACCTCGTATCCGTCCACTTCCTTGCCCGCCGGTTTGAAGCCTTCCCGCTTCATCAGCACCGCCATGGCCGGTTTCGCCAGCGCCACGGTATTGGGCAGCGCGTATTTC
>PLYG01000367.1 GCA_003153335.1 Betaproteobacteria bacterium
TTCAACAGACTGTTAGCGGTGACCGGCCGGCGCGTCATGCGGTGCGGCCCCGTGCCATCCAATGCCAAGCGTCCCCCGGCATGTCGGGCAAGACCGCCACGGGACGGCGCGATTGTAGCAGGCACGGCATCGGATGGCGCTCCATCGCCGTTTCAACCTGACCGCCCGTCGTCTACCAGGCGCGGGACCGGCCAGTCCTCATCCACCGCAACATTGCCGCCAGCACGCCGATTCGAGGCAGCAGCACATTGACCGGTCATCCATGTCGATTCACGGTAACATCCATCGATGACACGACGACATCCAGGCATGTGGGCGGCAGTCTGGCTCTCGCTGGGTCCGGCCGTTTCGAACGGCTTTGCGCGGTTTGCCTATGCACTGATCCTGCCGGCGATGCGCTCCGACCTGGACTGGAGCTACACCCAGGCCGGCTCGATGAACTCGGTCAACGCGCTGGGCTATCTTGCCGGTTCGTTGCTGGCGTTCTACACAATCGCCGCTGTCGGCGCGCGCAGGCTGTTCATCTCCGGCATGTACGTGACGGCCGCCGCACTGGTCTTGTCCGGCTTTGCCGCCGACTTCGATACGCTGGCCGCGTTGCGCTTTGCGGCGGGCGCGTCGGGCGCCGTTGTCTTCATCGCCGGCGGCGCGCTGGCCGCCGCGCTGTTCCCCCATGAGCCGCGGCGCGCAGCGGCGGCGATCGCCATTTATTTTGCAGGCGGCGGCATCGGCATCGTGCTGCCGGGGATTACCCTGCCGTGGCTGTTCGCGCATTCCGGAAACCAGGCATGGCCTACCGCGTGGATCGCGATGGGCGTGGTCGCACTGCTGATCAGCATCGTCTGCACATTGGTTGTCGGGCCTGCCGCCCGCGGCGGCCCGACGATCGCACGGGTGCCGTGGAGAATCCGGGCCTTCGCGCCGCTCGTGACCGGCTATTTTCTGTTCGGCGTCGGCTATATCGCCTACATGACTTTCATCATTGCGTGGATGCGCGATCACGGCTCCGGACCCGGCGCGGTAGCGGCGACCTGGGGTGCGCTGGGGCTGGCCACGGTGCTCGCCTCGCGCGTCTGGCGCCATCCACTGGCAGCGTGGTCGGGCGGGCGCGCCACCGCTGCCAGCATATTGACCCTGAATGTCGGCGCCATGCTGCCGTTGTTGAGCACTGCGCTGCCAGTGATGATCGTGTCGGCGATATTGTTCGGCGGCGCGCTGTTCATCGTCCCCGCGTCGGTCACTGCTTACTCGAAAAAATGGCTGCCAGTCGAACTGTGGGGGAAGTCCGTTGCCGGATTCACGATTGTATTTTCGACGGGTCAGATCCTGGGACCGGTTTTGACCGGGGCGCTGTCCGATGCAACGGGCAGCCTGTTCGCGGGATTGATGCTCTCCGCGGGCGTATTGCTGATCGGCGCCGCCGCAGCGTTGTGGCAGGCCGACCCAACGCGCGGCGCATGAGCGCAAAACGGCATTTCATAATTGGATCGTGGTTGTCCGGAAAAGTGCGGCAACGCTGAGATGCTGTTCGTTGTTTGAGAAGCGGCTCTCCGAATCGATGTTGACGCTTATGCTGCGGATCTCTACGCAGCATGCATTCCGAACTGCAATGCCGCAAGCCGCGCATACAGTCCGTTTTCTGCCACTAGCGATTCATGGGTCCCGGTCGCAACGATATGGCCATCGTCCATCACGATGATGCGACTGGCCTTGCGGACAGTCGCCAGCCGGTGCGCGATCACCAGGGTGGTGCGATTCTTCATCAGATTCTCCAGCGCGGCCTGCACCTGGCGCTCGCTTTCGGCATCGAGCGCGCTGGTGGCTTCGTCGAGCAGCAGCACCGGCGGATTTTTCAGTATCGCCCGTGCGATCGCAATGCGTTGGCGCTGCCCGCCAGAGAGGCGCACGCCGCGCTCGCCCAGAAACGTCCGGTATCCTTCCGGCAGGCGCTCGATGAACTCGTCGGCAATCGCCGCGCGCGCGGCTGCCTGCACTTCCGCATCGGTCGCATCGGCGCGGCCGTAGCGAATATTCTCCATCGCATCCGCGGAAAAGATCACTGTGTCCTGCGGGACGATGCCGACGCGCGCGCGCACTGCATCGGGATCGGCTTGCGTGATATTCACACCGTCGACCAGCACCCTCCCCTGTTGCGGATCGTAAAAGCGCAGCAGCAACTGAAAGAGCGTGCTCTTGCCGGCGCCTGAAGGACCGACGACCGCAACCGTTTCCCCGGCGCGTACCTCGAGCGTAACATCGGCCAGCGCCGGATGATCCGGCCGCGACGGGTAGAAGAACGTGACATGTTCAATGCCGATCTCGCCGCGCGGCGCAGGCAGTGGCACCGGATTCGCCGGCACGACGATGTCAGGTTTCGCCGCAAGCAACTCCATCAACCGCTCGGTTGCTCCGGCCGCCCGCTGCACGTCGCCCCACACCTCGGACAGCGCGCCGAGGCCGCTGGCCACCATCACCGCGTAAAGGACGAACTGGCTGAGTTCCCCGGCCGTCATCGAGCCGTCGAGCACGGCGCGCGCGCCCAGCCACAGCACCAGCACAATGGCCCCGAACACCATCACGATCATGATCGCCGTCAGCGCAGCGCGGGCACGGATGCGGCGCAATGCGGTGGCGAACGACGCTTCGACGGACTCCGCAAAGCGCGCCGCCTCGCTCTGCCTTTGCGTAAACGCCTGTACCGTCGAGACCGCGTTCAGTTTTTCGCCTGCCAGCGCGCTGGAATCGGCAACGCGATCCTGCGTGGCGCGCGACAATTTGCGCACCTTGCGGCCGAACACGATGATGGGCAGCACGACGACCAGCAGCAGCCCGACGGTATAGCCGGTCAGGCGCACGCTGGTAAATGCCAGCATGACGAGGCCGCCGGAGAGGAGCAGGATGTTGCGTAGCGCCATCGACATGCTGGTGCCGACGACCACCTGGATCAGCGTCGTGTCGGTGGTCAGCCGCGACAGAACTTCGCCGGTACGGGTGACTTCGAAGAACGACGGACTCATCCCGATCACGTGCTTGTACACGGCGCTGCGGATGTCCGCCACCACCCGCTCGCCCAGCCACGACACCAGGTAAAAGCGAGCCGCGGTAAACAGGCCCAATACCGCCGCGACTCCGAAAAGCAGCAGGAAATAGCGATCGATGTGCTCGGTGTTGGCCCGCGAGAATCCGAGATCGATCATCTGCCGCACCGCGACGGGCAGCACCAGCGCCGCGGCGGCCGCGATGACCAGCACGACCACGTACGAGATGCCCACGGCGATGAGGATGCCCATTNNGGTCCGATCACGGCTCGGGGTAGTGCGGGAGTGGCTGGCATCGAGACCTACTTCACAATGTACGTGGGGATTGCGCGGAGTTTACCAACTTCGCCGTCACGCTCTTGCGGATTCACCCCGCAGCGCATGCATGTTCGCCCTGCGGGCGAGCGATATCACGTTAGCATTCACCGTGACAGTGCCGCCGTAGAGGGGCGCCGGTATCGCAAGCACGCGGCTATCTCTGAAAACAAACCCTCCTGTATAGCAAACCAGACTTGCGATGAACGGTGGCCGAGGGTAAAGTTCATGCGAACCCTCCATTATGCTTTGATAACCCAATGGTGCCTGTTTACGCAAGCGGCGGGGAATTGGACCCG
>PLYG01000265.1 GCA_003153335.1 Betaproteobacteria bacterium
TTACCTGATTCTCGCGGGGATAGTCCTCATTGTTCTAGGCGTAATTTTCAGACATTCCTTATCCAAGTTTTGGGTGCGCCTTTTTTTCAAAAATGGGAAGCGAAAATAATGGATGGGCATAAAATTAAGCGTGTCCATGAGTGTCACGCGTCGCTTGAGGGTTAACGTCTTCACAGTACACCGGCGTCGTCAATCCGTACTATTATGCGTATCCGGACCGACAACCACGAGGCGGCCATTGTCGGCGCCAAGTCGAAATTGATCCATGCGCCGCAACTGGGCTGACCCATTTCAAGCCTCTGGGATCCTTCCGGCAATATCGGTTTGCGAGGAGTGAGGCTTGGTCAACGGAATGCCGGCAGACGGGTGACGAATCCGTCGGCGCCAACAACCGATGATCTGCCGCCAGCGTTTGCCGCGACCGATTGTACGCCAGCTTGATATGTATCAAACACGCCGCGCTTGCGCTCCCGTACTATTTTCTACAGTGGCTTACAGCTCACGCGGATCCGCTGTCCGCCGGTGGCGGCTTGCAGTTCCGTGCGGTTTCCGGAATTGCCCCAGGGGACGCGAGCACGTCATTGGACAAAAGGACCAGTTCGCGGTGGACACGCAGGAACTGCAATCGAGGCTCGTCAAATGGCGCTGGCCGGCGCTGGGCGCGATACTGCTGCTTGCGGCAGCGGGTTATTGGCTGACGCCGGTATTGCTGGGTCCCAGCATTCCCGCCTTCTCCGTATCGCACAGCGAACTGATTCAGAGCGTGGTGGCGAGCGGCCGTGTCGAGAGTCCGTCGCGCATCGAAATCGGTAGCCAGATCACAGGCGAAGTCACTGCCGTGCCCGTGGCCGAAGGACAAGTGGTGAAGGCTGGCCAGCCGCTGATCCTGCTTGACAACAGCGACGAAACCGCAGCGGTCGATCAGGCGAAGGCGGCCGTCAATCAAGCCGAGGCCCGCCTGCGGCAGATCCGCGAACTAACCACGCCGGTAGCCGAACAGACGCTCACGCAGGCAAAGGCTACGCTTGACAATGCGCAGAAGCAATATGACCGGACCAAAGATCTGGCGGCCAAAGGCTTCATCGGAAAATCGCAGCTCGACGATGCCGAGCGTAACCTGCAGGTCGCGCAAAGCCAGGCGGAAACCGCGAAACTGCAGGTGAGAACGAATTCGCCCGAAGGCACCGATTACGCGATTGCGCAGACCAACCTGCAACAGGCCCGCGCGACGCTGGCGGCGGCAAAGGCCAAGCTCAGCCATACCGTGATCAGCGCGCCCATCGCCGGCACGCTCATCTCGCGCAATGTCGAGCGTGGCGACGTAGTGCAACCAGGCAAGACCCTGATGGTCCTGTCGCCCGCCGGACAAACGCAACTGGTGGTGCTGGTCGACGAAAAAAACCTGCGCTATCTATCGCTGGGCCAGCGTGCGATCGGCGCAGCCGATGCCTATCCGGGCAAACGTTTTCCGGTCGAACTTGTCTATATCAATCCGGGCGTGGATGCGACGCGCGGCTCGATCGAGGTGAAACTCAACGTGCCCTCGGCGCCGGACTTTCTGCGGCAGGACATGACCGTGTCCGTCGACATTGAAGTCGGGCATCTGGCCAATGCGCTGTCGCTGGTGCCCGAGGCCATCCATGATGCCGCCGGCGCGGCGCCGTGGGTGATACTGGTTGCGGGCGGGCGCGCGGTGAAACGCCGCGTGAAGGTCGGCGTGCGTGGCGACATGCGTGTCGAGATCCTCGACGGGCTCATGGAAGGCGACCTGGTGCTCCCCGCGACCGGCAATACGCTCTCTGAAGGCGCGCGCGTGCGGCCGTCAGTCGCGCCGGCACCTCCTCCGCGCGGCAAATGAATCCCTTCATGCCCTTCGAGTGGATAGCGGCCCTCCGCTTTCTGCGCGAAGGCCGCCTGCAATCGCTGTTCATCATTTCCGGCGTGGCAATCGGCGTGGGCGTCATCGTCTTCATGTCCGCACTCCTGGCGGGCATGCAGGCCAATATTTTCAAGCGGGTACTGAGCTCGCAACCGCATCTCACGCTGCAACGGCCCAAGGAGGTCGCCACGCCACAGCGCGCGCCCGAGCCCGGACAAGCGGTGGTTGCCACCGTGCAAATACCTTCGCAGCGCATGAGCTCGGTCGACCAGTGGCAGAAGCTGCGCGACCAGATGCAGCAGCGGAGCGATGTCGTCGCGGTATCGCCGACCGCTACCGGACCAGCCTTCGTGGTGCGCGGCGACGCCACGCAATCGATTACAGTGATCGGCATCGATCCCGAGCAGTACACCCGCATCGTGCCGCTACCCGAGAAGATCGTGGCGGGAACGTTTCGCATGACCAACAGCGACATGATCGTCGGCATCCAATTTACCGAGGACATGGGCGTGCAACTGGGCGACAAGTTGCGCGTGGCCACCGCCAACGGCGCCAGCCTCACGCTCAATATCGTCGGCATCGTCGATCTCGGCAGCCGCGGCGCCAACCAGCGCAATGTGTATGTGTTGCTGTCCACCGCACAGAATCTGCTTAACCTGGTGGGTGGTGTTTCCAGCATCGACATGACGGTGACCGATCCGTATGCCGCCGAAACCGTCGCGCAATCGATCGCGAGCCAGACGGGGCTGCAGGCCATCTCGTGGATCGCCGCCAATAATCAGTTCTTTCTCGGCCTGAAGGCGCAGACTTTTTCCAGCATGCTGATCCGGATCTTTGTCGGCTTGTCGGTTGCCGCCGGAATTGCCAGCGTGCTGGTGGTCTCGGTGGTCCAGCGGCAGAAGGATATCGGCATCCTGCGCGCGATGGGGACGTCGCAGGGCCAGATCCTGCGGGTATTTCTGGTGCAGGGCGGACTGCTTGGCTTCCTTGGGTCGGTCATTGGGGCGGCGGCAGGCTTTGGNNGTGGGGTGCGTAGGTTCGCTGCTCGGCTCAACCATGGGCGCGGGCCTGCTGGCGGCGTGGCGCACGGTGGCAAAGAATCCGGACGGCACGCCGATGTTTCCCATCGAAATCGACCCGACGCTGTTCGTCTGGGCGGCGGTGATCGCGACCCTCACCGGACTGTTGGCTGCCGCGACGCCGGCAATTCGCGCCTCGCGCCTCGACCCTGTGGTGGCAATGCGTGGCTGATCCGCTCCGTCAGACCGTCCTGCAGCTTGCGGGTATCCGGAAATCCTATAGCGTCGGCTCGCCGGCGGAAACCGAAGTCCTGCATGGTGTCGACCTGGAACTCCGGGCAGGCGAATTCGTGGCCTTGATCGGCCCGTCGGGATCCGGGAAAAGCACGCTGCTCAACATCATGGGCCTGCTCGATCGTCCGTCCGGCGGACAACTGTTCATCACCGGCATGGACACCAGTACCCTCAATGAAGCGCAACTCACGCAATTGCGCGGCCACGCGATCGGTTTCGTGTTTCAGTCACACTTCTTGTTGTCGGCTTTCACCGCGATTGAAAACGTGATGATGCCGTTGCTGATGCGGCGCGGCCGACCGGACCGGGCGATGCGCGAAAGCGCGCGCAGCCTGCTCACGCAGGTGGGGCTGGAGCGTTGGCAGAACAATCCCGTCAACAATCTCTCCGGCGGCCAGCAGCAGCGCGTGGCCATCGCCCGGGCACTGGCGCTGGAGCCGCCGCTGATCCTTGCCGATGAACCGACCGGCAACCTCGNNCTGGCGGATGAACCGACCGGCAACCTCGATACCAAGTCCGCCGACGCCGTGTTCGAGCTGATGCGCAAGGTAAATTCCGAACGCGGCACCACATTCCTGATGGTTACGCATAACCTCGGTATGGCGGAGCGATGCGATCGAATCATCGATCTGGTCGATGGCCGGGTCGTTGGCGCAAGGCAGGGCTGAACCGGACCATGGCGATCCGGAGGCTTGAAGCCGGTTCTCACGCGCAGCTCGCTCCATCCGCGATCCGATCCGCTCCGACCGCCGCGGCCTCGCCGCTAGCATTGGCAAAAGCGATCACGGACCGCATCTTTTATGGGCTTCGTGCTCCCGCCATTTTCAACGTGGTAATGCATCCGTTCGTGCCAGTAAGTGTCGACTGCGCACTAAATCCCGCGCCAGAGAACGACAGCACGGTCGACGACCACGCGCCGCTGGAGCCATTGTTGCACGTATAGCCACCGCCTTGCACGATGTTCGGGGTCCCGTCAACATTATATTGCAACGTGCCGACAAGCGTACATGAGGACGGCGACGAATTGGGGATACTGAGCGTCACGCTAATCATATCCGCGCTTTGATTCATCGCGAACCCCACACTGCTGCTAGTGATCGGCCCGTTCGCTGCGCCGCAGTTGGTTTCTGTTCCAACAATAGAACCAACGTAGTTCCCGGTCACCGCCGGCGGCGTCCCGGCAATACTGGCGATGGCGAAGTTCTGCGTGGCTTGCTGCCAGGTGAGCAACGCGCGCGCGCCCGCGGTCGGAAAGTTGTTGATGTTAATGCTGCCCTGGGCGCCCGTCAGAAACTCCACGCCGAGCGTGGTTACCGTGAACTGCGCACTCATGATCGCCGTCCCATCCGCATACGCGGTCGCGGTATGGCTGCCGACGCCCAAGATGTTGTAGTTGAACAAGAGGCCAAAGCCGGAATTGGTCTGCCCCGCGCACACCGAGGCTGTGTCCCCGCGGGGACTACCGTAGGGCACCGGAATCTTCGCCCCGCCATCAAGCGCCACCTGAATCTGGGCTACTGGCGGGCACGCCCATCCCGAGATCAAGCCAATACCACTTTGCGGCGAGCCCGGCTGCGGATTCTCCAGTGCCCCGGTGGTCGCCAGACTCAGCCCGGCAATGGCCCACAACCCGACAACAGCCAGCATTTTCTTGCGCATGATCCCTCCTGTCCGGTTAAACAAAGAGAAAGTATCCAGTTCCAGTCTACGCGCTTTCATCCATGCATTCCTTGACTCAACGCAGGAGTTCCGTTCGGCGACCAGGGTTGCCGGAGCGGTCTTCAGGCTTTTGGAACGGAATGTTATCAAAAGTACATGCGCAGGAGGGAGTCTATACAGAGTCCAGGAGTGCTCTATACCGACCCCCCAGAAACGCCAAAAGGCCACCCCGCAGGACGTCCCAGGCGCTTGAGATATCTGGCTCTCCGACCGGAAGTTTGGTCGACAATTCCGAGCCAAGAAGGGTGCTGTCCGGAGTGGTGGGCCGTGAAAGATTCGAACTTTCGACCTAGGATGTTGGCACCGA
>PLYG01000288.1 GCA_003153335.1 Betaproteobacteria bacterium
TTCGGGAGGATGAGTTCGTCGTGTATTGCGCTTCCAGCCACCGGCTCGCCAAGCGCAAGTCAGTCACGCTGGACGATCTCGCACAGGAGCGATGGGCAATCTCGGCGGCGGGCGCAGCGCGAGATCGTCCAGTGTTACCGTTCGGGTCATTGCTATCGCTGCGCCGGGCGTTTGAAGAGCGCGGCTTGGCGGCACCCCGGATTACGCTGGTCTCGGACCTGGTGATGTTCAAGCTTCGTGCGGTAGCCGGCTCAGATCTGGTCGGCGTCACGGTCAAGGCGAACGTCCACGCGGCCGCGACCCAACTCCGCCTGAAAATACTTCCCGTCAAGAGTCTCGATTGGGTTCGACCCGTCGCTGTCGCTTATCGAAAGGATGCTTATCTGTCGCCGGCTGCCCGGCGCTTCATCGAGATCCTCAAGACAATGGGTAGAGGGATCAGCCGGGCACCGGCTTGACGAGACAGGAGAGCGGAGGATAGATTTTCGTTGCCTGCGGTCGGTGAGGCGATAGCGCTGGGTCTTTGGGATGCGCGCGATCGGGCCGTGCAGCCTCAATCGTCGCAGCTCGTAGCTCATGCGGACCACGACCAAGTAGATTGGCGGCGGTCAGTGGGCGTTACGCGGACACAGCGGCTGTACAGCGAGGAGGGGAGTTCATGAACGGCGCAATGCCAGCGAGGTCCTTCGAGAGGGCTTGCGCATGATTGAGCGTCGTGAGTCCGAGGAATCGGCCCGCCTGGCTGCCCTGCGGGAGGCGGCGCGCATCGGCATCGCCGACATCGAGGCCGGAAGATTTCGCGCCTTCGAGGCGCCGGACGTGCTTGACCGGCATCTCTCAACATTGGCCGGCGAGGTTATCGGCGTCGCGTGAAACACGTCTGGACGATTCGTCTTGCCGCCGCCGCCGAGCAGGACTTTCGCGAATTACTGCGCTGGATAATCGAGAATTTCGGCCGTGGTCAGGCCAGAGCCTACGCCAGGACGCTGTCGAACGCACTGCATGATCTCGCGCTTGGTCCGTCCATCATGGGCACCAGACGGCTGGAAGACATCGGCTTTGGCATCCACACCCTCCATTTCGCCCGCAAGGGACGGCACTTGGTGGTATTCCGAGTCGCCCCGACCCAAGGCGAACAAGTCAGCGATGTGCTGCGATTGCTTCATGACAGCATGGATCTACCGCGCCATCTGCCGGCAGCAAACGAATCCGACAGCAAGTCAGACCCCTAACATTAGCCGTTTTGCATCGTCGAACGTCTCTCGTAAAGAGTATATCCGACGCTCGGCAACGCCATTTCTCACGGTCGTCAGCGACGGCTGATAGCCGGTCAGCGACGGACGAGCATTGTCGGGTCGATAGATGCGGAGAGGTGCCGACGCGGCGGGGAAAGAGATATTGGTCTGGCTTCAATTGACCATTCGTAATCCTGGTCGAAATCGAATCGCGGGTTTGTTCGGTTATTTCAAACTGAACCGGTCGCTGCGTCTTCCGTTGCATCACTATCGTACGTGCCGCAATCCGATTGCCATGCGCGACATCTCGGACGTGCAGGTTCACCAAATCACAGGCGCGCAACTTGCTGGCGATGGCCAGATTGAACAGCGCGAGATCCCGAGTTCGGTTGCTCACTTGCAGGCGAACGCGAATCGCCCAAATTTCTTTCGGCTTCAGCGGTGGCTTCTGCCCGATTAGCTTTCCTTTGTTCCTAAGAATCTGTTGTCGATCGCCTTCCATGAACGGCTCCTTTGTGGTTGAGAGGAGCCTGAATTGTGCTGCCAATCTATCGGGCTCTTCACGACCCGTTCCGGTCATACGCGCGGCGCAAAGCGGACACTCGGCCGATTCAAACACAAACGCCAACCTGTCCGCAGGATCGGGCCAACGTCAGCTCTGGCGTTTGATTTGGAGCAGCGGAACGCGAAGTTTTGATCGATCGCCGCCTGGCCAGCGACTACAATGCGGCCATGAAACGACAACCCAGCACATCCCGCGGCCGCATGTCGCGCAACAGCGAGCGCCTTGTGGCGCTGGCACTCCGCTTGAACGCCTCCGGTAGCCGGCTCGAAGACGGCTTCTGGGAGCGCGAGCTTGACGCGCTGCTGACCAAACTGCTGCGCGCCGGCAACGATAATGCGGTGGAGGCGGCGCTCGACCATCTGCTCACTTCCGACGCTGCGGCCTACGACGTGCTGGTGGACCAGTGCGAGTCAATGGCAGAAAGCCAGGTCGCGATTGTCGCCGACGCCCAGTACGACATGATGCTGCTGGCTGCGCCGATACTGGCGTGGACGCGCTACGCGATCCCGAGCGGCCCAGTGCCCGCGGCCGACACCGACGTTCTGCAAGTTCATCTGAGCGCGCACGTGCTGGCGGCCGATGCCCGTATCATGTTGGCCCCCTATCTGTTCAGCCTGGAGCAGATCCCGCGCTCGTTTGCCGAGACTTTTGCGCTGACGAAGAAGCTTGGCACCGCGGCGCTCAGCGGCGGCGCACCATCACTGGACATCATGGACCCGCGCGAGACCGCTCCCATGCTGGCCGACTCGCGCTTCCTGCTGGCTGGCGTAGCGGTGCCGAGCGGCGGCCCCGTGTTCCGCTGGCAGGAGCATGCCGACACGTCTGCCGAGCATACGGGCCGTAAACAATGCCTGGAGGACTGGATCGCGCAGGGACGTCCCAACCTTTCGCCACTGTTGCCGAGTTGTGGATTCGAATTGCTGTTGCCCGATGCGTTCTACGTCAGCGTTCACGACAGCGACCGTCGCGTCCGGCCCTATACCATCAGGGCGAGCGCGGCGTATCTGGAGGGCGCCCTCAAGGTCGAAGCACCGCAATTGCGCGCGGTGGTGGCCGGGAGGGCCGAAGAGAGCAACGAAGAATACCGCATCGGTTTTGCGCTAAAGGGCAATAACGCCGTCGTACACGGCGTGGTGTGGCCGCTGTATGGCCGCGAAGACACACCCGCGGATGCCGAGTCCGGCCCCGATGAGACGCCGGTGGACGAGATCAGCGCTCTGCTCAAGGAGGTCGGCATCACCGACATCCATACCCTGCCGGACAATCATTTTCCGGAATTCTGCGAAGACTGCGGCGCTCCGTTCTTTCCCGACGCGAACGGTGACTTCGTGCATGCCACGTTTCCAGAGGGAGGCGACAGCGCGCCGGC
>PLYG01000561.1 GCA_003153335.1 Betaproteobacteria bacterium
GTGGTCTTGCCGCTGCCGTTGGGCCCGATGACCCCGACGATCTCGCCTGGCCCGAGGGCGAAGCTGACACCGTCGACGGCGTGGATGGCGCCGTAGTACTTGCGGACGTCATTGACCTCGAGGAACGCATTCATCGCGCCGACCTCCGGAAACGGTCGGGAAGCGACATCACACCACCCGGCAGCCAGATCATCAGCGCGACGACGGCGAAGCCGAACACCATCAGGTACCAGTTCTGGGCGAAGCGCAGCCACTCCGGCAGCAGGATGACGACGACCGTGCCGACGAGCGGCCCGAAGAAGCGCCCGGAGCCGCCGACGATGACCGCGAGCAGCATCATCAACGAGGCCGGGACGTTGAACGCCGTCGGCTCGATGTACTGCACCAGCGCGGCGTAGTACGCACCGCCGACGCCGGCACACGCGGCACCGATGGCGAAGGCGAGCAGCGTGTAGGCGGTGATGTTGACGCCGAGGCTCTCGGCGCGGATCGGGTTGTCGCGTAGCGCGGCGAAGGCGCGGCCCCAGGGCGAGCGAAGCAACCACGCGAGCAACAATGCCAGCACGATCGTCGAGGCGAACGCGAAGTAGAAGAACTCGAGGTTACCGTTGAGTTCGTGGCCGAAAAGCGAGGGCCGCGGAATGCCGGACAGCCCGAACGTGCCTCCCGTCCAGCTCTGCTCGTTGCGCAGGATGAGGTAGATCATCACGTTGAAGCCGAGTGTCGTGAACGCGAGGTAGTGGTGCTGCACGCGCAGCGCCGGGAAGCCGAGGGCGAGCCCGATGACGAAACAGGACCCGGCGGCGAGCGGCAGGACCGCGAGGAACGGCAGCCCGAGCTTCATCAGGATGGCGACATGATAGGCGCCGATGCCAAAGAAGGCCGCCTGCCCGATCGACATCTGGCCGGCGTAGCCGACGACGAGGTTCAGTCCCATCGCCGACATCAGGTAGACGCACAAGAACGTCATCAGGTAGACGCCGTAGGTCTTGAGGAAGGGCGGAAGCGCCGCATACAGCGCCAGCCCGGCAACGAGGACGATCATCTGCCGGCGGTTCATTGGTGTGCCCCCACGCTTGCGGCTGGCGCCGCGGCGCTGCCCCCCGAGGGGGAGCGATTCGCGCCTCGGGACGGCCAGGCGGCGCTCATACCTTGCGCTCCTCGGCTTTCCCGAGCAGGCCCTCGGGACGGAAAATGATCACGACCAGGAACAGCATCAGCGCCACGCCTTCCTTGTAGGCGGGCGAAAAGTACGCGCCCATCAGGTTCTCGAGCACGCCGACCAGCACGCCTCCCAGGAGCGCCCCGCGCGTCTGGTTGAACCCGCCGATGATCGCGGCGTAGAACGCCTTCAACCCGATCGAGTCGCCCATGTCGAACTTGGCGAGGTATGTCGGCGTGACGAGCAGGGCGGCGACGGCAGCGAGCACCGCATTGATCAGGAACGTGTAGAGCACCATTCTTTTCACGTTGATGCCGAGCACCTTGGCGGACTCGGTGTTCTGGGCGACAGCCTGCATCGCGCGCCCGGTCAGCGTCCGGTTGAGGAACATCTGCAGGCAGATGACGATCAGCCCGGCGAGCAGCAGCGTCCCGATGTCGGCGTAGGACACGCGGATCGTCCCTAGGGAAAGGAGCCCGTCGGGGAACGGGCTCGGGAACGGCTGCGCCTCGGCGCTGTAGCCGGCCTTCACCGCCGACTTGAGCCCGATGGAGAGCCCGAGCGTCGCGATGACGAGCGGGATCACGCCGTGCTTCAGCAGCGGGTCGACGACGACGGTCTTGAACCCGTAGCCCAGCACCAGCATCGCCACGAGGCAGGCCAGCAGGAACGCGAGCCAGAGCGGCGCGCCGGCGACCTTGAGGAAGAACAGCATCGCGAACGCCGGCAGCATCACGAACTCGCCCTGGGCGAAGTTGATCGTTCCCGACGCCTGCCAGAGCAGCGTGAAGCCGAGTGCCGCGAGCGCGTAGATCGCGCCGATGGCGGCGCCGGACAACAGGAGTTGCAGGAAATCAGCCATGCCGTGTCCTCCCTGCCCGTGGCGGGCACATCCCGGCGGTCGCGGGCGTCGATGTCATATTCGGATTATGCATCAACTCCTCCTCGTCGCTTTTGTAAGTTCGCCCGCGGTCACCGGCACTCGCACCCGCCATCGTGTGCGCCGGTCCTCACGTCAACGGGACCGAAAGTCTTTCGATCAGCGGCTGAGTTGCGGGCCGCACGCCGCGCCACCACGCGAACGCTTCCGCGGCCTGTTCGACCAGCATGCCGATCCCGTCGGCGATCCGACCCGCGCCCGCGTCGCGCGCGAGACGCAGAAACGGCGTCAGCCCCTTGCCGTAGACCAGGTCGTAGGCAAGACAGCCTTCCGCAAAGACCGCTCGTGGCACCGGGGGCAGTTCCCCGCGCAAGCTCGCCGACGTTGCGTTGACGACGATGTCGAACCGGCGTTCGCCGAAATCGGAATAGCCGCCGGTAGTGAGGTTGCCGTAGGCCGAGAACTGCGCGCCCAATGCTCTCGCTTTGGGGACCGTGCGGTTCATGACGACGAGCGCCTCGGGCTCCTGTTCGAGGAAGGGCAGTAGCGCGCCGCGCGCGGCGCCGCCCGCGCCCAGCAGCAGGACGCGGCCACCACGCATCGCGCAGCCGAGGTTAAGCTGGATGTCGTTGACGAGGCCCAGGCCGTCGAAGTTCTCGGCAATGGCGCGATCGCCGTCGAACTTCATGCAGTTGACGGCGCCGGCGAGACGGGCGCGTTCCAAGAGCTCCGTCGCGTACGCAAACGCCTCGATCTTGAACGGGAGCGTGACGTTGATGCCGCGCCCACCGGCCGCGCGGAAGCGGTCGACGGCGGTGGCGAAACCGTCCGCCGGGGCCTCGATCGCTTCGTAGGTCAAGTCCTGCCCGGTTTGCCGCGCGAATTCACCGTGGATCAGCGGCGATTTAGTGTGCCCGAGCGGCATTCCGATCAATGCGTAGCGATCGGTCATCGGCATTCTCGCAATGGGCACACGGGGCTCAATACGCAACCTTCGCCACCGCGCGAAGCTCGTTGGGTGTCGTCGTGCCAAAACCGAAGAATTCGAGATACGCGGGGATCATCTCGAACAGCATGTCCGTGCCGACCACGAACAGGCATCCCCGGTCCTGCGCCGCCTTGAGCAGCGGCGTGATCTCCTCTTTCATCACGACCTCGCCCACGAACGTCGTCGGCGCGAGGCGCGTGACGTCGAACGGGAGCGGATCGCCGGCCTTCATGCCCAACGGTGTCGCGTTCACGACGAGGTCATATCCGGCCGGGTCGCTCCCGCGGACATGAACGTCGAGGCGGGGATAGTGGTTGCGTAACCGTGCAGCGAGGCCCTCGGCCGGCGCGGGATCGGTGTCGCAGAGCGCTATCAATGCCACGCCGTCCGCGGCGAGCGACGCGGCAATCGCCGACCCGACGCCACCGGTCCCTACGACCAGGCATTTCGCGTCGTCGAAGACGAAGCCCTTGCGCCGCAAGCCCCGCGTGAATCCGGTCCCGTCGAACATGTCGCCGACCAGCGTGCCATCCACCCGCTTCAGGATCGCATTGCAGGCGCCCGCGATCTTTACCGTCGTCGTGACCTCGTCGAGCAGCTCCACCGTCGTGACCTTGTGCGGCATCGTGATCAGGGCGCCGCGGATGTTGGTGAGTTTGAACAGCGACTTCATCACCACCGGGTAATCCTCGGCTTTCACGCCCATCGGCACGACGACCGCATCGATGCCGCGCTGGTCGAACCAGGGGTTGTAAATGAGCGGCGCCTTGAACGCCTCAGTGGGGTACCCGATATGCGCAATCAGAGTGGTTTTGCCGCTGATCATTGTTGGCTCCGTTTTCCGAATTTCCCGTGTGTAGTGCGATGGCGGACTTGCGCGGCAGGTCGCAGCGGCAATCGCGAGGTGTCGCCTAGCTCGTCTCGACGATGCGGCCAGTCTTCGCCGCCTCGACGATCGCCTCGGTTACACGCAGGTTCTGCAATCCATCACGCGCGGTGACCAGCGGCTCCGCTACCTGTTTGCCGCTCGGTTCATCCGGACCGGATTCGGCAATTCAAGTCGCAGGGGAACGCGTCCCGGACGATCTTGACGGCAGCGAACTGTTGGTCCGAGACGACCGCGCCTTTCGGATACCTGGCGGGATCGTGGCTCGATCGCAGCGAAGGTGTGTGCGCCAAGCCCTCTCCGCGATGAAACGGGCTTGACGACTTCAGCGCCAACTCTATTTCTTGGCCTCGGCGTCCTTGACGGCCGTCAGGAGCCCGTCGATCCACTTTTGGTCGACCTTGGTCTTGAGCCAATCAATGACCGGCTGCTGGGTGGCCGTCTTGAACTGGGCAAACTCGGCCGCTGTCGGGGTGTAGACCGTGACGCCCTTTTCTTTCAGGATCTTGACACCGTCGGCGGAAAAGACGCGGTTGACGCGGCGCTCCTCGGCGCAGGCGACCTTGGCCGCGTCCGTGACGACTTTCTGCAAGTCGGGCGCGAGGCTCTTGTAGAACTTGTCGCCCATGACGAACCAGTCGACGCCGTAGTTGTGCCCGTCCATGGTCACGTGCTTCTGCACTTCATAGAGCTTCGCAAAGATGATCGAGGGGATCACGTTCTCGTGCCCGTCGACGACGCCGGTCTGCAGCGCCGTGTAGGTCTCGGTCCAGGCGATGGGCGTCGGTTGAGCGCCCAGTGCCTTCATTTCGGTGATGTACAGCGGCGTCTCCTGGACACGGATCTTCATGCCGACGAGATCCTTTGGGGAGTGGATCGGGGCCTTGCCGCTGGTGAAGTTCCGGTAGCCGACCTCGCCGAAGCAGAGGTTGTGCATCCCGGTGCTGGCGAGGAAGTCCTCGGAGAGCTTCTGGCCGTAGGGGCCGTCCATCACGCTATCGGCGATCGCTTCGGAGGCGAACAGGTAGGGAATGTCCGTCACCATGGAGTTCGGGTAGAAGTTCGCCATGACGCCGGAGGCGAGCCCGGCCTGGATGAAGCCGTTCTTCACGCCTTCGACGAGGTCCCGTTCACCGCCCAGGGTGCCGGCACCGAAAACCTGCACCTCGATGCGTCCGTTGCTCTTCGCCTTGACCTCCTTGGCGAAGACGTCCGCCATGACGGCCTTGCGGGACATGGTCATATCGACCGAGTCAGAGTGCGCCAGCTTCAGGACGACCTTCTTCTCCGCGGTCTGCGCCGAGGCGCCGGCGGAGAACAGAAATGCGGATACGACGATTGTGGAAATCAACTTCAACGACTGTTTCATAACGTAGCCTCCTGGGTTGCAATGACTGCGGTGGAAATCAACTCCTGCGACTGCTTCATGCGAAAACCTCCTGGTATCGAATTGCTCTTGGGACATGAGACCGGAGACACCTACTTCAGATTCAAAGCGTGCGGCAGCACCAGGCTGATCGACGGAAAGATGGCGATGACGACGAGGCCGATGACCAGCACAGCAAGGTAGGGTGCGAAGCGGGGTGTCACCTTCTCCACGGTCGTATCCATCACTGCGCAGGTCACGAAGTAGCAGATGCCGAAGGGCGGGATGAAGGTCCCGATGCCCATGGCGATGATCATGACGATGCCGAAATGCATCGGCTCGATCCCGTACTGCGGCGTCATCTGGAGCAGCATCGGGCCGAAGATGAGCAGGGAGGGCAGCCCCTCCAGGATCGAGCCCATGATGACCATGAGCACGGTGGAGAAGGCCATGAATACGGCGCCTGACCCGCCGAGCGTGTCGAGGAAACCGGAGACCACGCTTTGCAGGCCGCTTACCGCCAGCGTCCAGGAGAAGGCGCTCCCGGCGCTCACCATGAACAGGACCATGCCCGCCATGGTCCCAGAGTCGGCCATGGTGGTGAGGAAGGCTCGGAAGTTCATTCCACGGTAGAAGAAGATCGCCACGAGCATCGCGTAGACCACCGCCAGCGAGGAGACCTCGGTGGTCGTCGCGATGCCGCCCACGATCCCGACGATCAGGATGATCGGGACGAGCAGCGCCGGAAAGGCACGCGCGGTGATCTTCATCCGCTCCGGCCAGGTGGTCCTGGCGCATCGCGGCCAGCCAAACTTCCGAGCGCGGTAGTAGACGATGGCCATCAGACAGCCGCCGAGCAGTGCGGCGGGCACGACCCCGGCGACGAAGAAGGAAGCTACCGACAGCGTCGTGATCGAGGCGAGCACCATCATCACGAGGCTGGGCGGGATGGTCTCCCCCATGATCCCGGCCGCCGACAGGACCGCCGCGCTTTCGGCCGGGTCGTAGCCCTGCTCCTTCAGCATGTCCTTGAGCGTCGTGCCGACGGCGGCGACGTCGGCGATCTTCGACCCCGAGATGCCCGAGAAGATATACATGGCGACGACGACGGCCTGCAGGAGGCCGCCCTGGAGCCGCCCCACCACGGACGTGACCCAGTCGGCCAGGGGCTTGGTGAGCCCGCCGTCGGTCATCATCTTTCCAGCCAGGATGAAGAACGGGACGGCCAGCAGGATGAAGCTGCTGATCCCGTTCGTCAGTGCGAACGAGACGGCCATGGGATCGGCCTCTCCCGAGCCGTAGATGTAGATGTACGCCGTGATCATGAGCACGTAGCCGATGGCCACGCCGGAGAACACCAGGAGCAGCAGCAGCAGGAGGGCGAAGCCGACGCCGGCCGGTCCATCCCAGGGGCCGGTGAAGTATTGACCGAAGTACCAGGCCGCACCCAGCGCCAGGACGATCATGCCTGCCACGGCATTGTTCCGGCGCGTGTGACGCGCGAGTTCAGTGAGGGCGAAGATCACCGTGAGGACCATGCCGATGATGAAGGGCAGCAGGGTCCACGACTTCGAGACCTGCAGCACGGTGGTCAGGTTGGTCCGGGAGTTGATCCACATCGGAATGGCGTAGCGCACGCCGATCCCGGCCGCGATGAGCACGATGTAGTGCCGCGCGCACTCGGCGTACTCCCTGAGGTGGAGGGGCAGTCTGCTGATGCCGAACCGGACCACCATGTGCATCCCGCGGTGGTAGGCGATGGCGCCGCCGATGAACGCCAGCGCCGTCAGCGCATACTCCGAGACCTCGTTGGCCCAGACCAGCGAGTTGTTGGAGACCGCCCGCATCGCGGTGTTCCCGAACATGAGCACGAGCTCGACCATCAGCACAGTGCCGAGCACGAGGTCGAAAGTGTGCTCAAGCCACGGCGCGAAAGGATGGAAGTCGACGCGAAGGGCGCCATCGTCTGGAGCGTCGATCCCCGCAGCGTGCGAAGCTGCGGACCCGGCTACTGGGCCTGTCATGATCGTCTCATTGTGTGATCGTGTTCAGTAAACTACCATGGACACCGCGCGCAGCGCTTGTGGCGTGGTGGTACCGAAGCCGAAGAACTCGAGATACGCGGGGATCATCTCGA
>PLYG01000539.1 GCA_003153335.1 Betaproteobacteria bacterium
CAGCCAAAGCCAGGGGTGACCGATCGTCCGGGTGACGATGTCGAACATCACGGTCGTCGAGAAACCGAACAGCAGCAGGCCGCAGATGATCATCAGGATCATCTCAAGAATATCGAACGCGCGCCACTTTAGATGACGTTGCCGCTGAAGTACCAGTTTTTCAGCGATACGCATCGGCCACCCCGCTAGGGACGAAGAAGAACGAGAGGCCGGCATTTCGCGGCCTCTCCGGGAGATCAGGCGACTACTTGATGGCGCCGATCAGATCCTTGANNTTCAGCTTGTCGGCCGACTGATGCTCGAGATCAATGGATTTGGCGGGCTGGTTCTTGCCGACCTCATCGGCCGCTGTCGTCACCCACTTCTTCTGCTCATCGGTCAGGCTCTTCCACAGCTTGTCGCTGATCCAGATGAAATTGTTATTGGCTTCGTGCTCGGTCATCGAAAGTACCGGTGCCACTTCGTAATGTTTGTTGACGAGATAGACATTCACTCCGTTTTCGGCTACATCGACTACTCCCGTCTGCAGCGACGTGTAGACGCTGCCGAACGGCATATGCACGGTCTGCGCGCCGTAAGCCGGGAACATCGTGTCTTCGGTTGCGGTAGCCTGGACCCGAACTTTCAGTCCTTTCATGTCTTCAAGCTTGTGGATCTCCTTCTTGCTGTACATGTTGCGAAGTCCGAGCGTGATCATCGCGAGCACATGCCCACCCTGCACGGTATCCTCGATCATGTCCTTGACCGCCTGAACCACTTTTGGATCGGCCAGCGCCTTCTTCAGGTGATCTTCCGACCGGAACAGAAAGTGCAGCGACATCACGCCAGCCTGCGGCGAAAGCGTGGCAGCGTTTGCCGATGCGCTGATGCAGAACTCGATATCGCCGGATTTCATCAGTTGGAGCACTTGCGGCTCCTGTCCCAGTTGCGCGCCGGGATATTGGTCGATGAGCATCGTGCCTTTGCTCAACTCCTTGAGCTTGTCGGCAAAGATATCGCCAGCAATGCTGTAACCCGTGTTTCTCGGCTGGTCGTAGGCAAAGCGGTAGTGGCGAACTTCCTGGCTCCATCCTGCCGACGACCAACTCGCGGTCAGCAACGCTAGTGCGGTAATGCGAATGATGTTCGACATTCTAAACATTGTTTCCTCCTGGTCTGATTTCCT
The DNA here is from genome assembly GCA_003153335.1 of Betaproteobacteria bacterium. GTDB lineage: Bacteria > Pseudomonadota > Gammaproteobacteria > Burkholderiales > Casimicrobiaceae > PALSA-1005. The sequence continues at coordinate 1,166 of PLYG01000539.1, forward strand.
CTTTACGCCCAATTTGCAGACGTATTATCACTACAACGGTAAGGCGGCCCGACGTAGAGCACTTGCATCGCGCATTTTCAGTGAGAGGGTCATGTTCTCGGCGACCGTCACGCGAGGGTACAGCGCGTAGTTCTGGCGCACCATCGTGCTATCGACGGGCACCCTTTTGAGAATCTGGACGGTGCTGAAGCTCTTGCGCCATCGACTACGCTGACGGAGGACATGATTTGGACCCGGGCCGTAAACAGAGGATGCGGCAGTCGTTGCCGCCGCTGAGATTTATTAGATCACCTTGCTGACGCATAAGCAAGTGCCTGCGCGGACGGTGCGGCGGTGTGCGCACGCGCTTTAGCGCGGTGGCCGCGGCATCGGGCGCACAGCCTGATTTATTCGGGTCAGCGGGCGCGCCCGCGAATGGCCAACGAACGTCAACGGTGGAGTTCATGGAACCGTGCCCTAGCATGGATCCCGTCAAGGACAGATATAGCCGGTACCGCTGGGGCTCTTGAAGCAGCCGAGCGATTCGGGGAGCAGCATTTTCGGCAGCCACAGCACGATGTCCGGGAAGAAGACGCAGAAGGCGATGGTCAGGAAAAACACGACGTAGAGCGGCAGCGAGCGCACCATGGCGCGGCCGAAACCGACGCCCACGTATTTCGACGCCACCAATAGCGCCAGCCCGTAAGGCGGGGTGATCAGCCCGAACACCAGGGTGGTGATAATCACCACGCCCAGGTGCAGCGGGTTGATGTGTCCGACTTCGCCCAGCTTGGTGATGATCGGCATGAAGATGATGATTGCCGGGATGGCATCGATGAAGTCGCCAACCACCACAAACAGCACGACCAGCAGCAGCATGATCATCGAGCCGCTGGTGCCCGCGAATCCGGTGATATAGTCGGCGACCAGGTCGGGGCCGCGCAAATACGCCACTATCCAGCCGAAGGCGGACGCCCCCGCGACCGCGGCGAGCGGCAGCGAATAGAGCAGGCCGGCGTACATGAAGTCGCGCGGCAGCTCGAAAACGTGACGCGGGCGCAGAACCGGGATCAGCACGATGAGAATGTAGACAACGGCGACCAGTCCCGCTTCGGTGGGTGTAAACCAGCCGGTGAGGATGCCGCCCATGATGATGACCGGGATCATCAGCGGCAACGCGGAACCGCGTGCGGCGACCGCCACTTCGGCGAACGACGCGCGTTTTTTCTTGACGCCAACCGGCCCCCAGAAATAGCTGTACACCATCAGGCCGATGCCGATCAGCACGCCCGGAACGATGCCGGCCAGGAACAGGCCACCGATCGAAACATTGCCCGTGGCGCCGTAGACCACTGCCATGATGCTGGGCGGAATCAGGTTTGCCATCGTCGAGGCGGAGGCGATGAGCGCCGCGGTGAAGCCGCGGTCGTACCCTTCCTTGTCCATTTCGGGTGCGACGGTGCGGCTGAGCACCGCGACATCCGCGATCGACGAGCCCGAANNACCTGCGCCAGGCCGCCGCGCAGATGTCCGACCAGGGTCTGGCACAGGCGGATCATCCGGTAGACCACGTCGGATGACGCCATCAATTCGCCAACCAGCAGGAAGAACGGCACCGCGAGCAGCGCCTCGGAATCGATGCCATGGAAGAGTTGCCCCACCATCGATTGCATGCTGATCGGCGTAAACGCGGTTGCGGCCAAGACACCGGCGATCAATGCGAACGTCACCGGCACGCCCATGTAGCCGAACAGCAGGAACAGGAACCCCATCATGCAAAGTACCGCGCCGCTGCTCATTCCGCCAACTCCACGATGGGAAGATTGTCCTGGTCCTCGGGTCCCTCGAAGCCGTGCTGCCAACCGTTGACGAGCTGCTCGACCGTGAACAGGCCGATCAGCACGCCCGCCGCGGGCACGATCGCGGTGTAGACGGTCATCGGGATCAACGACGGCATCCGGAAGCTGCCGAGGTCGAGGATTGCGTTCTGCCAGCCGAACCAGACGAGCAGCACCGACACGATCAGCACGATCACGCGGTTGGCGATCTCGATCGCGTTGCGTGGCTTGCCGGTCATCCGCTTGGTGATTTCGGTCAGGTAGAAGTGATNNCGACGAACACGCCCCACGCGAAAAAAGCCGTGGTGACCTGCTGCAGCCACACCCAGGGCGTGCCAAGCGTGCGCGTGACGATGTCGCAGAACACCCCTAGCGAAAACATGGCGATGCACACGCCGCACAGGATCATCAGCGTTGCCTCCAGCCAGTCAAACGCCTTCCATTTCAGGTGACGGTGGCGTTGGAGGATCAGAGCTCGGTATTCGGCCATCTCTTCCCTCATCTGCGCCGCGCGCAGCGCCGGAGCAGGATGTGGAGTGCGGCGCTCATCGCGCCGCTCTCCGCAGTGTGACCATCGGATTACTTCAGATCGCGGACGAGCTTGAGCAGCTTCACCGCGTGCGGGCCAAGTTCCGCCGCCAGTTTATCCTGGATCGGCTGCGCGATCCTGATGAAGCCGGCCTTGTCGACGTTTTCGACGACTTTCACGCCCATGGTCTTGAGCTTGTCGGCGGATTCTTTCTCCAGCTTCAGCGCCATCGCGGGCTCCCGCGTGCTCACCTCCTCGGCCGCTGTCTGGACCCATTTCTGCTGCTCGGGCGTCAGGCTGTTCCAGGTCTTGTCGCTGACCCAGAGGCAGGACATGTTCGCTTCGTGCTCGGTCATCGAAAGGACAGGAGCCACCTCGTAGTGCTTGTTGGCGAGGTACACATTGACACCGTTCTCGGCGAAGTTCATCACTCCGGTTTGCAGCGATGTGTACACGTCGGTGAATACCATATGGACGGTCTGCGCTCCGTAGGCCGCGAAGTGCGCGTCCTCGGTCTTGGTCGCCTGGACCCGCACTTTCTGGCCCTTGATGTCGTCGATCGACTTCACCTCTTTCTTGCCGTACATGTTGCGCAGGCCCAGCGTAAGCAGGCCGAGCACGTGCGCGCCCTGCACCGAATCCTTCACCATGGCGCGGAATTCCTCCGATATGGCGGGGTCGGCGAGCGCCTTGGTGAGGCTCGCCTGATCGCGGAATATGTAATGCAGCGAAAACACGCCGGACTGCGGCGCCACGGTCGATGCGTTGGCAGTCGAGGTTATGATGAAGTCGATGTCGCCCGCGCGCATCTTCTGGAGTGTCTGCGGCTCTTCGCCGAGTTGCGCGGTGGGAAACTGGTTGATGCTCATATTGCCGCCGCTCAGTTCCTTCAGCTTTGCGTTGAAGAGGTTGGCGGCGATGCCGTAGCCCGTACTGGGCGGTTGATCATAGGCGAAACTGAAGGTGCGCGTCTGCGCGGTGGCCGTATTGATCCCTCCGGCGGTCGCTGCGGCGGCCAGCAGACCGAATAGAACCCTTCGAATACCGATTCTGGTAATCACGTTGTGACTCCTCCTGTTGGCGCTGCTTGCGGATCTGACGTCCGCGAATGGTGAACCTCGCGGGGGACGATAACAGGCGGCCGCCAAATATGCAATGGCAAGCCTTGTCCAATGGGGTTTGAGTCTGAACGGGCAGCGGGGATCGATCATGATGCGGAGCATGNNTGCGCTCCCAATCGGAGCACTGGCGTGCCGAAGGTGCTACGCGCGACAAGGGAAAACAAATGAATGAATCACGCGGCCAGGGGAAGCAAGATACGAAAGCGGCTCTGGTAGCTACTTCCGGCATTCCTTTTTTGCGGCCGCCGGGCCGAGCCGGAGACGGGCACTATGCTTGATCTTCTTAAAGGTACCCGCGTCGTCAGCTTCAACCATTTCCTGCTCGGGCCGATGGGCATCCAGGTGCTGGGCGACCTGGGCGCCGA
>PLYG01000577.1 GCA_003153335.1 Betaproteobacteria bacterium
ACCGGCACGGTCGTCACCGCGCCGATCACCGGGGCAAAGATCCGCGTGGAAATCCAGTGGACCGTCGCCGACGCCCAGGGCAAGGAACAGGGCCAAGTGACACAACTCAACGAAATCCAGGCCGGCCTGCTCGACCATAACTGGGGCGACATCGCCGTGGTGGTGGCACACGAAGCCGCCGGCGGCGTGCGCGACGTGATCCTGAACCAGACCGGCGCGAAACACTGATCGCCGCTTCATGGACACCGTGGCGGCCCGTTGCTAGAACGCGCGCGCCCGTCCTCCCCCCTGAAAGCCGCCGATGAAAATCGTCGCCTGCAACAGCNNACATGGAGGTGTTCGTCGAGATCCACGAGAACATCCGCGGCGAGGACGTGTTCGTGGTGCAATCGACCTCGTATCCCGCCAACGACAACCTGATGGAACTGCTGATCACGGTGGACGCGCTGCGCCGCGCCTCGGCGCGCCGCATCACCGCGGTCATTCCGTATTTCGGCTATGCGCGGCAGGACCGGCGGCCGCGTAGCGCCCGGGTCGCGATCACCGCCAAGGTCGTCGCCAACATGCTCGAGACATCCGGGGTGAACCGCGTGCTGACGATGGATTTGCATGCCGACCAGATCCAGGGATTTTTCAACATCCCGGTCGACAACATTTACGCCACGCCGGTATTGCTGGGCGACTTGTGGAAGCAGAATTACGAGAACCTGCTGGTGGTTTCTCCCGATGTGGGCGGCGTGGTGCGGGCGCGGGCGATCGCCAAACGTCTGGATTCCGACCTGGCGATCATCGACAAGCGCCGGCCGAAGGCCAATGTGTCGGAAGTGATGAACATCATCGGCGATGTCGGCGGCCGCACCTGCGTGATCATGGACGACATTGTTGACACCGCGGGGACGCTGGCCAAGGCGGCGCAGGCGTTGAAGGACAATGGCGCGATGAAAGTGGTCGCGTATTGCACGCACCCGGTCTTGTCGGGCGACGCCGTCGGACGCCTGGCCGATTCGGCGCTGGATGAACTGGTGGTTACCGACACCATACCGCTGTCGCCGGAAGCGGCAGCGTGCAAAAGGATCCGGCAGCTTTCGTGCGCGCAACTGCTCGCCGAAACGATGCAACGGATCAGCAACGAAGATTCGGTCAGTTCGCTGTTCAACGAATAGCGAACCGATTGAAGGTCAGTTGCAAAGCTACTGACCTTAATGGACCTGCCGCCTGGTCGCGGGCGGCGGGAATTGCAACGGGTGAAGCGATTCGCCCAAACTTGAAGGAAACATCATGGAATTCACAGCGTTTCCGCGCAGTTTGCAAGGATCGGGTGCGAGCCGCCGCCTGCGTCGCGCGGGGAAGGTGCCGGGTATCGTCTACGGCGTCGGCACACCTACCAACATCGAACTCGATCATAACGCGCTGTTTCACGTGCTGAAGAACGAGAGGTTTCACTCTTCGATCCTGACGATGACACTCGAAGGCAAGACCGATCAGGTCCTGTTGCGCGACGTGCAACGGCACGCATACAAGGCCCAGGTAATGCACGTCGATTTTCAGCGCATCGACGCCACCAGCAAGATTCACATGCGGGTGCCGCTGCACTTCGTCAACGCGGACATCTCGCCCGCGGTGAAGACTTCGTCGGCGATCATCAGCCACGTTTTGTCTGAACTCCACGTCGCGTGCGTGCCCAAGGATCTGCCCGAGTTCATCGAAGTCGACCTGTCGCAACTGTCGGCCGGCCATGCGGTGCACATCAGCGACCTCAAGCTGCCGGCAGGCGTCACGGCCGTGATTCGCGGCCAGGACAAGAACCCGGTGGTCGCCTCCGCAGTCGTACCGCGCGGAGCGGTCGAGGATACTGAAACCACCGAAGGCGAGGCGACGGCCGAAGTTCCGGCGACTGCGCAAGCAGCGCCTGAGGTCAAGGCAGCGGACGAGAAGTCCGATGCGAAGGGCGACAAAGGCGACAAAGGCGACAAAGGCGACAAAGGTGACAAGGGGGGCAAGGGTGACAAAGGTGAGAAGGGTGGCAAGGGTGGCAAGAAGTAATGACCCCGACGCGGATTCGCGCCGGAGACGCTGCGCGAAACGGACGGACGTGACCGCCGCCCGGTTCGTGTCAGCAGAAACCCGCCGCGTTCCGGCGGGTTTTTTTGCGTTTTCTCTCTCCCCGCGGGCGGGGGAGTTAGGGATTATGGGTGCGCGATGATTTCACCGAACGAGCCTATCCGTCTGGTCGTCGGCCTGGGGAATCCGGGGCGCGAATATGAGCGCACACGGCATAACGCGGGCTTCTGGTTTATCGACGCCCTGGCCCGTGCCCAGGGCAAGGCGCTGTTAGCCCAGAAAAAATTCTTCGGCGATGCGGGCCGGTTGACCAATGATTGCTGGATGCTCAAGCCGACCGCGTTCATGAATCGAAGCGGTCAGGCGGTGGCGGCGCTGGCCGGGTTTTACCAGATTGCCCCCGAACAAATTCTGGTGGTGCACGACGAGCTCGATCTCAAGCCCGGCGAAGTCAAGATGAAACTGGGCGGCGGCGTCGCCGGCCACAATGGCCTGAAGGACATTCAGGCCAGGCTGGGAACCGCTGACTTCTGGCGCCTGCGGATAGGCATCGGCCACCCGCGCGAGCAGGAATTGTCCGAGCAGGAAGTCATCGACTATGTATTGCATCGTCCCAGCGCGGAACATCAGAAGCTGATCGATGCGACGCTGGAAAAATGTCTGGCGGCATGGCCCTTGCTTGCCCGCGGGGAGATGGAGCGCGCGATGCATCAACTGCATACCAGGCCCAAACCGCCGCGCGCCGCTCCTGCGCCCGAACAGGAACCTTCTGCGCAGGTGCCAGCGGGAAGCGTAACACCCGAACCAGCCGAATCCCGCGGCGGCGGGACGGAACCAAAGAAACCATGAGCGTCCCGCCAATGCGGGAATGACAGGAGTGTTATGAGCCTCAAATGCGGCATCGTCGGTTTGCCCAACGTCGGCAAATCGACACTATTCAACGCGTTGACCAAGGCGGGCATCGCGGCGGAGAACTATCCGTTTTGCACGATCGAACCCAACGTCGGCATTGTCGCAGTACCCGACCCACGGCTGGACGCGTTGGCGGCCATCGTCAACCCGCAGCGGATTCAACCCGCGATCGTGGAGTTCGTCGATATTGCGGGCCTGGTGGCCGGCGCGTCCAAGGGCGAAGGACTGGGCAACCAGTTCCTGGCCACCATACGTGAGAGCGACGCGATTGCGCACGTAGTGCGGTGTTTCGAGGACCCAAATGTGATTCACGTCGCGAACAAGATCGATCCGCTCGACGACATCGAAGTGATCAACACGGAACTTGCGCTGGCCGATCTCGCGACCGTCGACAAGCAACTGGCGAAGTACACCAAGATTGCGAAATCCGGCGGCGACAAGGAAGCCAAGCGGCTGGTCGACGCGCTGGGAAAGGTCAAGCCCGCCCTCAACGAGGCGAGGCCAGCGCGCACGGTCGATCTCTACCCGGAAGAAAAAGTGGTGTTGAAGCCGTTGTTCCTGCTGACCATGAAGCCGACGCTGTACGTCGCCAACGTCGCCGAGAACGGTTTCGAGAATAATCCGCTGCTCGACCGCGTGCGCGAGCATGCGGCCAAGGAAGGCGCGCCGGTGGTCTCGGTGTGCGCGGCGCTGGAGTCGCAGATTGCGGAACTCGAAGACGCGGACAAAAAGGAATTCCTCGACGACCTGGGATTGAGCGAGCCCGGACTCGATCGTGTGATTCACGCAGGCTACAAGCTGCTGGGTCTGCAAACCTACTTCACGGCGGGCCCAAAAGAGGTCCGCGCGTGGACCATACATGTCGGCGATACCGCGCCGCAGGCCGCGGGTGTTATCCACACCGACTTTGAGCACGGCTTCATCCGCGCCGAAGT
>PLYG01000361.1 GCA_003153335.1 Betaproteobacteria bacterium
GATGTCCGCCACGATCTGGGCGACCAGGCCTTTGGTACACGCAAGTATGCGGAGTCGCATATTCCAGGCGCGCATTTCATGTCGGTCGAAAACGACCTGGCCGCGCCCCGGACCGGGCGCAACGGCCGGCATCCGCTACCCGCTCCCGAAGTGCTGGCCGCCACTCTCTCGGCCATCGGCGTCGCTGCGAGCAAGCAGGTGATTGCCTACGATCAGGCGCAGACCACGTATAGCGCGCGCCTGTGGTGGATGCTGCGCTGGCTGGGCCACCGCAATGTCGCCGTGCTCGATGGCGGGCTGGACGCGTGGGTCCGCGCCGGGTTTGCCGTCACCACCCTTGTCCCTCAGCGCAAGCCCGCGCGATTCATCCCGGCCGTAAGCGACTCTCCGGTCTCCGTCGAAACGCTGATCGGCCACCTGGAGGATATCGACTACACGCTGGTCGATGCCCGCGGAGCGGACCGGTTTCGCGGCGAAAACGAGACCGTCGACCCGGTAGGCGGACACATTCCCGGCGCGCACAACCGGCCCTATGCGCGTAACCTGAACGCGGACAACACGTTCAAGGACGCCAACACGCTCCGCAAGGAGTGGTTGGCGGCGCTCGCCGTCCGCACGCCGCAGCAAATCGTTCATTCATGCGGCTCGGGGGTCACCGCCTGCAACAACATCCTGGCGATGGAAATTGCGGGACTGTCCGGCTCGCGGCTGTATCCCGGATCGTGGAGCGAGTGGAGCGCGGATCCGGCGCGGCCAATCGCACGCTGACAGGCTGTTGCAAAGCTACTGCGGTGGCCATTCTCGCTACGCTTTTCAACAGCCTGTTAGCTACTTCACGACCGCCGCGGTCTGGCCGAACAGTACTTTCTTTTCTTCCTCGGTCATCGTCGTCTGCGCCCGATACTTGGGACCGAGCGCGTAGGCGCGCTGAGTCGCCGGACGATCGGCGATGGCATGGAACCAGCGCTTCAGGTTGGGGAAGTCGTCCAGATCCTGGCGCTGGCGCTGATGCGGCACTATCCACGGATAGCAGGCCATGTCGGCAATCGTATAGGCGTCCCCCGCGATATACCGGCGATCGGCCAGCCGCTTGTTCATCACGCCGTACAGCCGATTGGTTTCCTTCACATAGCGATCGATGGCGTAGGGAATCGGGTTGTCCACGTACGCAACGAAGTGATGATTCTGTCCCGCCATCGGGCCCAGTCCGCCGACCTGCCAGAACAGCCACTGCATGACCTCGACCTGCCCCCGCACATCGTCCGGGCGGAACTTGCGCAGCTTTTGCGCCAGGTACATCAGGATCGCGCCGGACTCGAAAACCGAAATCGGCTCCAAGCCGTCGGCCGGCGCGTGGTCGACGATCGCCGGCATCCGGTTGTTGGGCGACAACTTCAGAAACTCCGGCTTGAACTGGTCGCCGCGGCCGATGTTCACCGGATAAATCGTGTACGGAATCGCGGTCTCCTCCAGAAACATCGTTATCTTGTGACCATTCGGCGTCGGCCAGTAATGGAGATCGATCATGAGGACTCCTCTTGCGCTAGGGTGACTGAGGGTGAATACGTGACTCGAGAATCAGTTTGAACCCGCCGCTACGGCTAAGTTCTCGTCCAATGTGCATTCGTGCAGGATACGGTAGCGCGGCCCTTCGGGCGTCACTTCCGATGCGATCAGGACGAAAGATCCGACAACCCAATCCAGAGCCGGCAGCGCCGCGGCCGGCGGACTGCGGCCGGCGTCGCGCGCCAACGTCAGGTGCGGCACATACGGGCGCACATCCAGGCTGAAGCCGAGCTTTTCGGCACCGCGCGCGAGCGCCCGCTGCAATGCAATCAGCGCCTCCGGCGCGGCGCGCGTGCCCGCCCAGGCGATGTCATTGTGCCGCCACCAGCCGCATTGATCGAGTCGCAGCGCGAACCGCGGAAGATGGATGCTGTCCATCAGGCTCTGCAGCGATGCCACGCGTTCACGCGGCGTCGCGCCGATGAATACCAGCGTCAGATGCAGCGTGTCGGGGCGCGACGGGCGTCCCGAACAGGCTTTCGCCACCAACGAGGCGCGCCGCGCGAGTTCGGTTCGAACCTCGTCGCTTGGCCACAACGCGAAAAAAGTCCGCAGCGGAGGCGGGCGCGCGCCGGTCATGGTTGCCTGGTGTGGGTTGGCGAGGTTGGCGCGGCTTGCACCCGCGCAAGATCGGCGCACACGGCATTCGCCAGTTCCTCCGGCGCCGGGCCGACGTCGAGACTGAGCGCGTCGTCGGGGCGCTCGAGCGTCGCGATCTGCGAGTCGAGCAATGCCGGATTCATGTAATGCCCGGAGCGGGCGCCAAGCCGCTGGACGATCAGTTCGCGCGCGCCGACCAGGTGCACGAGTTTGAGGTCCGGAATCCCTTCGCGCAACCGCTCGCGATACGCGGACTTGAGCGCGGAGCACGCCAGGACCACCGAGTCGCCGCGGCGCGCGGCTTCTCTCAAGTGCGCATTGAGCGCGGCCAGCCACGGCTGGCGGTCGTCGTCGTCGAGCGGAATTCCGGCACGCATCTTGGCGACGTTTGCAGGCGGATGAAAGTCATCGGCGTCGACAAAGCGCGCCCCCAGCCGCTTGGCAATCAACCGGCCCACGGTCGTTTTGCCCACGCCGGTCACGCCCATGACGACGACTTGCATCAATCGCCGCCCTTCGCCTTATCGTTACTATTGTTGCTATGGTCACTACCGTCGTTATTGTCGCGCTGCACCGCATGGCCGCCGAAACCCGCGCGCATCAGCGCCAACAGTTTTGCCGCGTAGTCATTGTTGCCCTGCGAGGCGAAGCGCATCATCAGCGCCAGGCTCATCACCGGTGCCGGAATGCCCTGTTCCACCGCCTCGATCGCGGTCCAGCGACCCTCGCCCGAATCGGCAACCACCGGTTTGACATGCTCCAGCGCAGTGCCCGATTTGAGCGCATCGGCGAGCAAATCCAGCAGCCACGAACGCACGACACTGCCGTGCCGCCACATTTCGCTGACTGCCGCGATATCGATCCCGAATTCCTTTTTGGCGTTGAGCAGGGACATGCCTTCGGCGTACGCCTGCATCATTCCGTATTCGATCCCGTTGTGGNNAAATGCCCGGCGCCCGCCGGCCCGCAATGCAGCCAGCCGCGATCGGGACCGGGCGCGAGGATCCTCACCAACGGCAGCGCCGCGCGGGCCGCGGCGCTGACATCGAAAGCGATGACGCGCACGCCGCCGGCCGCAAGCCGGCGGGCCATGTTCGCGCCCATACGCCCCAGTCCCACCATGCCGATACGCATCGCGTCTCCATCGATTTGCAACACAGGGCATTTTACCCGATGCACGCCCCGCCTTCCTTGCTTGCCCGCACCGGCGGCTCCATGCGACACTTGCGGCCGTCCCACCGACCGCATGCCATGAGCCCACCCGCCCTCGACACCGTCACCCAGTTCCTGAATGCGTACGTGCTGCCTTTTGCCTGGCGCATTCTTGGGGCGCTGGCGCTGTGGATAGCCGGCGGCTGGATCATCCGGATCCTGGTCCGCCTGGCGCGCAATGCGATGGCGGTGCGGCATGTCGACAAGACGCTGTCGAATTACGGCGAAGCGGCGATCCGCGTCGGCCTGCGCATCATTCTGTGCATCCTGCTGCTGGGCGTCTTTGGCATCGAGACCACGTCGCTGGCCGCGTTGCTGGCTGCGGCCGGGATTGCCATCGGCACCGCGTGGTCGGGCCTGCTGTCGAATTTCGCCGCCGGTGTTTTTCTGGTAGTCCTGCGCCCGTTCAGGGTGGGCGACGCCATCCAGGCCGCCGGCGTCACCGGTGAAGTCAAAAGCATCGGTCTGTTCATGACTGCGGTCGACACCGGCGAGAATCTGCGCACCTATATCGGCAACAGCAAGGTGCTGGCCGACAACATTGTCAACTACACGACCAACGGTTATCGGCGCGTCGATTTGCGCGCCCAGCTCGCGCACGGTGTCGATCCAAAGGATGCGATCGCGCGCCTCGCGCCGCGGATTGCGGGAATTCCCAACGTGCGTAGCGACCCGGCGCCGGTGATCGCGATCCTCGAATTCACCGCGGCCGGGCCGGTACTGGCAGTCCGGCCGTTCTGCGCGACAGCCGACTACCAGCAAGTGTGCTTCGACGTCAATCAGGTGATCGCGGAGGTGATCGAGCAGGCTGGCTATCCGGTTCCCGCGACCCATCAGGTCACGCACGAGGCCGTCTGACGAGCAGCATCGACAGTTGCCCGGAAAGCGCATACCATTTGCTTTCGCAATACCATCCGTTCAACTCAACTCTGGGGGAAGAGAAATGAATCTGGTTGACAGAGTAAAAAACATCCTGCTGACGCCGAAAACCGAATGGCCGGTGATCGCAGCGGAACAGTCAGACATCAAATCCCTTTACATTGGGTACATCATGATCCTGGCGGCAATTCCGGCCATTGCCGGGATCATCGGCTCGATGTTCATCGGCGGCATGTTTGGGGCGGTTGCCGGTCGCACAGGATTGGGCATGGGGATGGGGGTGGGTGCCGGATTCGCGGTGGCGCACGGAATCGCCTCGTATGTGATCTCGCTGGTCATCATCTTTGCGGTCGCGTTTATCGTGGACGCTCTGGCGCCCTCATTCGGAGGCCAAAAAAGCCAGATCAACGCGTTGAAGCTGGTCGCCTATTCGGCAACCGCCGGTTGGGTGGCGTCAATCGCAACGGTGATCCCGTTTCTCGGGTGGATTGTGGCGCTCGTGGGTTCGCTATACGGCATCTACCTGCTCTACCTGGGCCTCCCTGTGCTGATGAAGTGTCCTGAGGACAAGTCTGCGATTTACCTGATAGTCATAGTCGTGATCTACATCGTTCTCTCCTGGGTTTTCATGGGGATGATCCTGGCCGGCGTGTTTGGATCGATGATGTTCGGCATGCGCTGACCATACTGATCCGGCAATGCAAAACGCCCCGCGAAGGGGCGTTTTTGTTTTCGGCTTGCACGCGGGCGTCCAGTCAGGCGGCCAAATCCTTCACCAGCGCCGCCCGAGTCGCGTCGCCCACGCTCGTCTGCGCCTGGTACGCCGGGTGATCGATGCCGATCGCCAGCGTCGCGCCGGACTTCAGCGCGGCGCGCATCTCCGGCGGCAGTTCGAAGCGCAGAAAGTGCACGGCCGAAGTTTTCTCGTCGTTGGAGCGCTCCATGTCTTCATCGGCGATCGCCGTCACGCGCGCGCCGCCACCCGGCTGCACCCACACGTGGTGCTCGATGTCGCGCAACAACGCGAGTTGGCGCTTTCTTTCCTCGGCTTCCGGAAACTCGATCAGCATCGTCGCCTTCCANNTGGCATAGGCTTCCAGCGTCATCAGGCTGGCGCTGTCGATTGTAGTCATGACTGTGGCTCCGCTATCAGGCTGTTATTGGTCATTCGTGTTTCCCGGTGATCGGCAGCCCGTAGGCGATTCTGAACAGCGTCAATGGATGTGCCTTTTGCGCGGGCTTAGCCGCACCTGAGGCCTCATCCATGCGCTGGATTCCCTGCTCGATGTGCATCCCGGCGAGCGCGCAATCGGAACTGATGTAGTCCGGACCGGTTGCGCTCATTTGCCGGAACACGGGCTTCCCGATTTTCATTGCCGTTTCGAAGTGTTCTTCTTTCAGCCCCCAAGTCCCGGCGTGCCCCGAGCAGCGCTCGATGGTAGTCAGTTCAATGCCCGGGATCAGTTGCAGCG